>JBAQWH010000571.1:0-18562 GCA_049298815.1 Thermoanaerobaculia bacterium
CGCCGGAGGCATTCGACACTCTCGTCGAGGAAACCGCGGGTAAAGGAGGTCACAGCGCGATGATACCGAAGCGTGGGCGTCCGGTCGCCCGAACGGACCCGGCTATCGTCTTCTTTTCACTCTTCTCTCTTCACTCTTCACCCTTTCGGGAATCCCTGATCGTTCACTCCCGTTGCGGAGCGGGCTGTCGGATGCGGAATCACGCTTTGGCAGCCCTCCGGAATAGGGTGTCCTCGTGCAGCGTTGAGCCGGATCCGGGCTTGACAAAGCTCGAAATCCCCGCGTAGAGTGCGCGGGTTTTCCCTTGCGGGAGCCAGTCCAGAAGTAGTGTCTTCAGAAGGATAAGCAACGAATGCCAACGATCAACCAGCTTGTTGCGAAGGGTCGCGAGAGCGTCAAGTTCAAGACGAAATCGCCGGCGCTTCAGTCGAGCCCGCAGAAGCGCGGTGTCTGCACCCGTGTGTACACGTCGACACCGAAGAAGCCGAACTCGGCACTCCGCAAGGTCGCCCGCGTGCGTCTCACCAACGGCGTCGAGGTCACGACCTACATCCCGGGCGTCGGTCACAACCTCCAGGAGCACTCGATCGTGCTCATCCGTGGAGGCCGTGTGAAGGACCTCCCGGGTGTTCGCTATCACGTGGTCCGCGGCACGCTCGACGCAGTCGGCGTTGCCAAGCGCAACCAGAGCCGCTCGAAGTACGGCGCGAAGCGCCCGAAGAAGGCCTAGGTCAAGGGTTCAAGATGCCGAGAAGACGTGAAGTTCCGAAACGCGAGATCCTGCCGGATCCGGTCTACAACAGCCAGCTCATCACCAAGTTCATCAATTCGTTGATGGACGACGGCAAGAAGTCGGTCGCCGAGCGCGTGTTCTACGCTGCCCTCAAGAAGGTTGAGGACCGTGCCAAGGACGATCCGCTCAAGCTCTTCAAGAAGGCCGTCGACAACGTCAAGCCCGCGCTCGAAGTCAAGAGCCGCCGCGTCGGTGGGTCGAACTATCAGGTTCCCATCGAGGTGCGGCCGAACCGCCGGACGGCGCTCGCCATCCGCTGGCTCATCAGCTACGCGAACTCGCGCGGCGAGAAGACGATGGTCGACAAGCTGGCCGGCGAGATCCTCGATGCGGCCAACAATCGCGGCAACGCGATCAAGAAGCGCGAAGATACGCACAAAATGGCGGAAGCCAACAAGGCGTTTGCGCACTATCGGTGGTAGTATCTCCGGCCCCGCTCCGGCGGGGCGCAGTCCTTTGAAGTTTCGGCGAACGTGCTGAGCGGAGCCCAGGTTCCGGACCCCGTTCGCCTGCAGTACCGAGCAGTTCAACTCAGAAGTTACTTTCCGTAGCTCCGTCTCGACCGGATAACACAGAACAGGTTCTGCGGTTCCGGACCGAGCAACGGGAACAACGAACGAACAATCAACTGCGTCTCCGCCTGGCGGGGGCGTTCGTGTGCTGTCGAAGCGGCGACTGTCCGTTCGACGGCGATTGTCTGCCTGTAATTCGAGAAGGAATCAATGGCACGTCAGGTACCTCTGGAGAAGACCCGGAACATCGGGATCATGGCTCACATCGACGCGGGTAAAACCACGACGACCGAGCGCATCCTTTTCTATACGGGCATCACTCATAAGCTGGGTGAGGTTCATGAAGGGACCGCGACCATGGACTGGATGGTCCAGGAGCAGGAGCGCGGGATCACGATCACGTCGGCGGCGACGACGGCGCTCTGGGGCGACACGCGGATCAACATCATCGATACCCCCGGACACGTGGACTTCACGGTCGAGGTGGAGCGCTCGCTCCGCGTTCTCGACGGTGCCGTCGGCGTGTTCTGCGCGGTTGGCGGCGTCGAACCGCAGTCCGAGACGGTGTGGCGGCAGGCCGACAAGTACGGCGTTCCCCGCATCGCGTTCATCAACAAGATGGACCGCGTGGGCGCGAACTTCGAGGCGGTCGTCGGCCAGATCCGCCAGAAGCTCGGAAAGAACGCGGTTCCTCTCCAGCTGCCGATCGGCGCCGAGGAGAAGTTCCAGGGCGTCATCGACCTCGTCCAGATGAAGGCTCTCGTCTTCAAGGTCGAGACCCTCGGCGCGCAGTACGAGATCGAAGAGATCCCGGCGCATCTCCGCGAGGAGGCCGAGGCTTACCGCGAGAAGATGGTGGAGTCGATCGCCGAGTCCCACGACGGGCTCCTCGAGAAGTACCTCGCCGGCGAGACCATCGAGATCGCCGAACTGAAGGCGGCTCTCCGCCAGGCGACGATCGCCCAGACGATCACGCCGGTCCTCTGCGGCACCGCCTTCAAGAACAAGGGCGTTCAGCCGCTGCTCGACGCGGTCGTCGACTACCTCCCTTCGCCACTGGACATCCCGCCGGTCAAGGGTGTGAACCCGGACGACGAGTCGTTCATCGAGCGGAAAGCCGACGACAGCGAGCCGTTCTCGGCCCTCGTCTTCAAGATCATGACCGACCCGTTCGTCGGGCAGCTCGCGTTCTTCCGCGTCTACTCCGGCTCGATCGAGACGGGCACCGCGGTCATGAACTCGACCAAGGGGAACACCGAGCGCATCGGCCGTCTGCTCAAGATGCACGCGAACAAGCGCGAAGAGATCAAGGCGGTCATGGCCGGTGACATCGGCGCGGCCGTCGGCCTCCGGAACGTGACCACGGGTGACACGATCTGCTCGAAGGACAAGCCGATCGTCCTCGAGACGATGTCGTTCCCTGAGCCGGTCATCGCGGTCGCGATCGAGCCGAAAACCAAGACAGACCAGGAAAAGATGGGCGTCGCGCTCGCGAAGCTCATGCAGGAAGACCCGACGTTCAAGGTCCACACCGATCCCGAGACGAACCAGACGATCATCCGAGGGATGGGTGAGTTGCACCTCGAGATCATCGTCGACCGCATGGTCCGCGAGTTCCACGTAGGTGCGAACGTCGGCAAGCCGCAGGTCGCGTATCGCGAAGCGATCACCCGGAAGTCGGAAGCCGAAGGGCGCTTCGTGCGCCAGTCGGGCGGCAAAGGGCAGTTCGGCCACGTCAAGATGCGCTTCGAGCCGCTCACGGACGGCAAGGACTTCGAATTCGTCAACGAGACCGTCGGCGGCTCGATCCCCCGCGAGTTCATCAAGCCGACCGAGCAGGGCATCAAGGAAGCGATGGAGCGCGGCATCGTGGCCGGCTACCCGATGACGGGAGTCAAAGCGGTGCTGTACGACGGGTCGTATCACGAGGTCGACTCGAGCGAAATGGCGTTCAAGATCGCCGGCTCGATGGCGTTCCAGGAAGGGGCCAAGAAGGCGCATCCGATCCTTCTCGAGCCGATCATGGACGTCGAAGTCGTGACCCCCGAGGACTACGCCGGCGACGTCATGGGCGACCTTTCGCGCCGCCGCGGCAAGATCCAGCAGATGGACGAGCGCGGCGGAGCCAAGGTCATCCGCGCCCACGTCCCGCTCTCCGAGATGTTCGGCTACGCCACGCAGGTGCGGTCGATGTCCCAGGGTCGTGCCAGCTACACCATGCAGTTCTCGGCGTACGAGCCGGCGCCGAAGAGTGTTGCGGACGAAGTCATTGCGAAGGTTTCAGGTTAACAAGAGTTGAGGCCCCGGCTCCGGAAGGAGCGGGGGTCACGAGCAAGCGCTGACAACGAATACGGAGGTAATCCACGATGGCCAAAGAGAAATTCGATCGTAGTAAGCCGCACGTCAACATCGGGACCATCGGTCACGTCGACCATGGCAAGACGACCCTGACCGCCGCGATCACGAAGGTCCTCGCGTCCAAGGGGACGGCGAGCTTCGTCGCGTTCGACCAGATCGACAAGGCTCCGGAAGAGCGTGAGCGCGGCATCACGATCGCGACCGCGCACGTCGAGTACTCGACCGCGAACCGGCACTACGCGCACGTCGACTGCCCGGGTCACGCCGACTACGTCAAGAACATGATCACCGGCGCCGCGCAGATGGACGGAGCGATCCTCGTCGTTGCGGCCACCGACGGCCCGATGCCGCAGACCCGCGAGCACATCCTGCTCGCCCGCCAGGTCGGCGTGCCGTACATCGTCGTCGCCCTCAACAAGGTCGACGCGGCCGATCCGGACCTCCTCGAGCTCGTCGAGCTGGAAGTCCGTGAGCTCCTGTCGAGCTACGAGTTCCCCGGCGACGACATTCCCATCGTCCGCGTCTCGGCCCTCAAGGCACTCCAGACGACCGACAACAACGACGAGTGGGCCAACAAGATCATCGAGCTGATGGACGCGGTCGACAGCTACATCCCGATGCCGCAGCGCCTGATCGACAAGGAATTCCTGATGCCGGTCGAGGACATCTTCTCGATCTCCGGCCGCGGCACGGTCGTCACCGGCCGTATCGAGCGCGGAATCGTCAAGGTCGGCGAGGAAATCGAGATCGTCGGTCTCCGCCCCACCGTCAAGAAGATCGTCACGGGCGTCGAGATGTTCCGCAAGCTCCTCGATCAGGGGCAGGCGGGCGACAACGTCGGTCTCCTCCTCCGCGGTACGGAGCGCAAGGACGTCGAGCGCGGCCAGGTGCTTGCCAAGCCGGGCTCGATCAAGCCGCACACGAAGTTCAAGGGCGAGGTCTACATCCTGACGAAGGAAGAAGGCGGCCGTCACACCCCGTTCTTCAACGGCTACCGCCCACAGTTCTACTTCCGTACGACCGACGTCACCGGTACGGCGGAACTGGCCGAGGGCGCCGAGATGGTCATGCCGGGGGACAACACCTCGCTGACGATCAACCTGATCGCTCCGATCGCGATGGAGAAGGGTCTCCGCTTCGCGATCCGCGAGGGCGGCCGCACCGTCGGCGCCGGAACGGTCACGGACATCATCGAGTAGTCACCGACATCGGAGGACGGGCGGGTCGCCCGTCCTCCACTGCTCTTTTAAGGGTACTGAACCATGATGAACGAAAAGATCCGCATCCGTCTCAAAGCGTACGACTACCGCGTGCTCGACCAGTCGACCTCGGAAATCGTCGACACGGCCAAGCGCACGGGCGCCCGGGTGGCAGGGCCGATTCCCCTCCCGACGCAGATCTCGCGCTACACCGTCCTGCGCAGCCCGCACGTCGACAAGAAGTCGCGGGAGCAGTTCGAGATGCGGACGCACAAGCGGCTGCTCGACATTCTCGAGCCGACGACCCAGACGGTCGACGCCCTCATGAAGCTCGAGCTTCCTGCAGGTGTCGACGTCGAGATCAAGGCGTTCGGCAAGTGAACATCGCGCCCCTGGCGCGATGTTCATCCTGAGGCGCGGGAGCGTCGAAGGATCTCGTGGTCACGGGGTCTTTCGCCGGCCTCGCGGCTCGGGATGACAGACACACATGAACCGGTCGTGAGCCCGGTTCCAAGGTGAAAGAACAGACAAATGGCAATCGAAGGAATCATTGGCAAGAAGGTCGGGATGACCCAGGTGTTCGCCGAAGACGGCGCACTGATCCCGGTGACGGTCATCCAGGCTGGTCCATGCCTGGTCGTCCAGAAGAAGACTGCCGAGAACGACGGCTATGACGCCGTCCAGATCGGTCTCGTCGAGAAGGTGTCCAACCGCCGGGTCACCAGCCCGATGCGCGGACACTTCGAGAAGGCGGGCGTGCAGCCGCTCCGGACGCTGGCCGAGGTCCCGTACAGCGGTGACGCCAACGTCGGCGACCGCGTGCAGGTCGACATGTTCAAGGCGGGCGACTCGATCGACGTCGTGGGCCGGTCGAAGGGCAAAGGCTTCCAGGGCGTCATGAAGCGTCACGGATTCGGCGGCGGACGTGAGAGCCACGGCTCGATGTTCCACCGCGCGCCCGGCTCGATCGGTGCGTCGGCGTTCCCCTCCCGCGTCATGAAGGGCATGCGCATGGCGGGCCGGATGGGCGGAGATCAGGTCACGGTCAAGAACCTCCGCGTCGCGAAGGTCGACTCCGAGAACAACCTGCTGTACATCCGCGGCGCCGTCCCGGGCGGGAAGAACGGTCTCGTATACGTGCGCTTTTCGAAAAACGGAAAGCGGGGTGAGTAACCATGCCGACCATTGACGTCAAAGACTGGAACAACAAGACGGTCGGCTCCGTCGAGCTGCCCGACGAGATCTTCGGGTACCCGTACAAGGAGCACCTCGTCCACGAGGCGGTGCGCAACTACCTGGCCGGCCTCCGGCAGGGGACGCACAAGACCAAGGTCCGCTCGGAAGTAGCCGGGTCGGGCAAGAAGCCGTTCCGGCAGAAGGGTACCGGCCGCGCCCGTCAGGGTGGGAGCCGTCCTCCGACCCACCGCCACGGTGGGACGGTGTTCGGGCCTCAGCCGCGCGACTACTCGTACAAGATGAACGCGAAGGAGAAGAAGGCCGCCCTCAAGTCGGCGCTCTCCCGTCGCGTCAAGGAAGGGCACTTCGTCCTGCTCAACGACATGTCGGTCGAAGAGGCAAAGACGAAGAACCTCGCCCAGATGATGGCCGGCATCGGCGTCGACGGCAAGGCACTGCTCGTCGACACGATGGAGAACGTGAATGCGGCCCTCGCTTCGCGCAACAACCCGAAGCTGCAGTTCGTCGACGCGCTGAGCGTGAACGTCTACGACGTCGTCAACAGCCGCTACGTGGTGCTCAGCCAGGCTGCCCTGCAGCGGCTGACGGAGGTGCTGGCCAATGAACGCTAATCAGATCATCCGCCGGCCGCTCGTTACCGAGAAGAGCACGCTGCTCCGCGAACAGGACGCGAACATCCTCGCGTTCGAAGTCGCCCCGACCGCGAACAAGATCCAGGTCAAGGCCGCTGTCGAGGCACTGTTCAAGGTCAAGGTCGAGGACGTGCGCGTCTTCAACGTCCGCGGGAAGGTCAAGCGGATGGGACGCTCGGTCGGCAAGCGCCGCGACTGGCGCAAGGCCTACGTCCGGCTCAAGGCCGGCGAGAAGGCGCCCGACTTCGTCGAGGGCGTGTAACACAACGTGCGCCGCCGGCGATCCGGCGGTGCGAGTGAGCCGAAAAACAGAGGAACTATGGCTACCAGGAACTACAAGCCGACTTCGCCGGGCATGCGATTCCAGTCGCACGCGTCGTTCAGCGACGTGACCAAGGCGACGCCGGAGAAGGCCCTCACGAAGGGCAAACCGAAGACCGGAGGCCGCAACAGCAAGGGGCGGATCACCTCGCGGTTCATCGGCGGCGGGCACAAGCAGAAGTACCGCGTCATCGACTTCAAGCGCGACAAGCGGGGCATCCCAGCCAAGGTCGCTGCGATCGAGTACGATCCGAACCGCACGGCGCGCATCGCGCTGCTGCACTACGCCGACGGCGAGAAGCGCTACATCATCGCGCCGAACGGCCTTCAGGTCGGCACCACCATCATGGCGGGAGCCGAGGCCGACATTCTCGTCGGCAACGCCCTTCCGCTGGCGAACATCCCCCTCGGCACGGTGATTCACAACATCGAGCTCAAGGAAGGGAAGGGCGCGCAGATGGTCCGCTCCGCCGGCGTCGGCGCGCAGCTCATGGCCCGCGAGGGCGACTGGGCGACGCTCCGCCTCCCCTCGGGCGAAATGCGCAAGGTCCATGTCCGTTGCTACGCGACGATCGGCCAGGTCGGCAATCTCGAGCACGAGAACGTTTCGATCGGCAAGGCCGGCCGGACGCGCCACCTCGGAAAGAAGCCGCACAACCGTGGCGTCTCCATGAACCCGGTCGATCACCCGCTCGGCGGCGGTGAGGGCAAGACCTCGGGCGGCCGGCATCCGGTGACGCCGTGGGGCCAGCCGACCAAGGGTTACAAGACCCGCCGGAACAAGCGCACCTCGAAGTTCATCATCAAGCGGAGAACGAAGTAATGGCACGTTCACTCAAAAAAGGTCCGTTCGTGGACGACCACCTGATGAAGAAGGTGGATGCGATGAACAAGGAACGCGATCGCAAGGTCATCAAGACCTGGTCGCGCCGGTCGACGGTCGTTCCCGAGATGGTGGGTCATACCCTCGCCGTGCACAACGGCAGGAAGTTCATCCCGGTCTACATCTCCGAGAACATGGTCGGACACAAGCTCGGTGAGTTCGCGCTGACCCGCACGTTCAAGGGGCACAGCGGCAAGAAGGTCGAGAAGTCGGCCAAGCCCGCCGGCAGGTAGCTCGGTTGCCCGTAGCGGACAACGAACAACGGACAACGGAGAACGAAAGCAATGGAAGCAACGGCAACTCTCAGATACCTGAAAGCATCCCCGCAGAAGGTGCGGCTGGTGGCGGATCTGGTGCGCGGGAAGAAGGTGGAGGAAGCTCTCAACATCCTCCGCTTCACGCGTAAGACCTGCGCCAAGGACCTCGAGAAGCTCCTCCGTTCGGCGGTCGCCAATGCCGAGAATGCGGAAGCGGGCGCCGACGTCGACGAGCTGGTGGTTTCGAAGATCTACGTCAACGAAGGACCCCGTGAGAAGCGTGTGCAGCCGGCCCCGATGGGCCGCGCCTATCAGATCCAGAAGCGGAAGGCGCACGTCACGGTGCACGTCTCGGATGAAGTCAAAGCGGTCAACGAGCGCAGCGGCGGCAAAGGCCGCAGCCGCGCTGCGAAATAACGGAGGCAACCTTGGGTCAGAAAGTCAACCCGTACGGATTTCGGTTGGGATTCAACAAGACGTGGCATTCCCGCTGGTTTGCCGGGAAGAGCTACGCCGAGACGCTCCACCGTGATCTGAAGCTGCGGACCGATCTCAAGAAGCGCCTCAGCCACGCCGGTGTCTCGGAGATCGACATCGAGCGCACCGCCAACAAGATGCGCGTCAACATCTACACCTCGCGTCCGGGCATCATCATCGGCCGCAAGGGTGCTGAGGTCGACAAGCTCCGCGACGAGCTCCAGAAGCTCGTCAACGGCGAGGTCTACATCAACATCCAGGAGATCCAGCGGCCCGAGCTCGACTCGCAGCTGGTGGCCGAGAACATCGCCACCCAGCTCCAGCGCCGGATCGCGTTCCGTCGCGCGATGAAGAAGGCGATGGAATCGGCCTTCCGCTTCGGCGCCAAGGGGATCAAGGTTCGCGTCGGCGGCCGCCTCAACGGCGCCGAGATCGCGCGCTCGGAGTGGTACCAGGACGGACGCCTTCCGCTGCACACGCTGAAGGCCGACATCGACTACGGTTTTGCCGAGGCCCGCACCACGTACGGCGTGATTGGCGTGAAGGTGTGGCTCTTCAAGGGCGAGATGGCCAAGGCCCGCTCGCGCAAGCGGCCGCAGTAAGGCGAGACGGAGGGGGCGGCCCGGCTGCCCTCCTCGGACTGATTCAGGAGAACACGCATCATGTTGATGCCTAAGAAAGTCAAATTCAGAAAGCAGCAGCGCGGCCGTCGCCGCGGCCTGGCGACGCGCGGGGCGAAGGTCTCGTTCGGCGATTTCGGCCTGCAGGCGCTCGAGGTCGGCTGGGTGACCGCGCGGCAGATCGAAGCGGCCCGTATCGCGATGACCCGTCACGTCAAGCGCGGCGGCAAGATCTGGATCCGGATCTTCCCGGACAAGCCGATCACCAAGAAGCCGCTCGAAACCCGTATGGGTAAGGGCAAGGGCGCACCCGAAGAGTGGGTGTGCGTGGTCAAGCCGGCTCGCATCCTCTACGAGATGGAAGGTGTGACCCGGGAGATCGCGGAAGAAGCGTTCCGTCTGGCGGCCCACAAGCTGCCGATCAAGACGCGCTTCGTGACCCGTGAGCAGACGGAGGTCGGCGAGTGATGGCGTCCAAGACTCAGGAACTTCGGGAAAAGAGCATCGACGAGCTTCGTTCGCGCGAGCACGACCTGCGCGAGCAGCTCTTCAAGCTGCGGTTCCAGCGTGCCACCGGCCGGATGGAGAACCCGATGAAGATGCGCGAGGTCCGGCGTGAGATCGCGCGGATCCAGACCCTGCTCAACGAGCGGTCACGCGCCTAGGCAGGAGAGAGCAATGGCAACGGACGTAAAAGAACAGAACGAGTCGGCGGCAACCGAGAACAAGCGCACCAAGGTCGGTGTGGTCGTCTCGAACAAGATGCAGAAGACCGTCGTCGTGGCCGTCGAGAACCTCGTCAAGCACGGGATGTATCAGAAGTACATCCGCCGGACGAACAAGTTTCTCGCGCACGCCGAGCAGAACGACATCAACATCGGCGACCGCGTCCTGATCGAGGAAACGCGCCCGCTCTCGAAGCGCAAGCGCTGGAACGTTCGGGAAGTGCTGGATAAAGCATCGTAGACGCGTTGCCGAGGTCCCGGAGCGCCCAGCGCATCCCGGGACCGGACGCCGCATTTGGGGGTTGGTCATGATTCAGATGGGAACGATTCTTCAGGTTGCCGACAACACCGGCGCAAAGAAGATCGCCTGCATCCGGATGCTCGGCGGGTCGACCGCCGGTCAGTACGCCGGACTGGGCGACGTCATCACCGCGTCGGTCAAAGAGGCATCGCCTGACGGGACAGTCAAGAAGGGCACGGTGGTGAAGGCCGTCGTCGTCCGGACCGTGAAGGAATACCGTCGTCGCGACGGCTCCTACATCAAGTTCGACGACAACGCGGCGGTTCTCATCAACGAGCAGCGCGAGCCGGTCGGCACCCGCGTCTTCGGGCCGGTCGCACGCGAGCTTCGTGAGCGCAAGTTCATGAAGATCATCTCGCTCGCGCCCGAAGTGATTTAAGAGCCGAGAGCAGAAGAGACATGTACGCAAAAACGACCAAGCAGAAAGAGACACCGCGCATCAAGCCGCACGTGAAGAAGGGCGACACCGTCGTCGTCCTCTCCGGCAAGGACGCCGGCAAGCGCGGCAAGGTCCTCCGGGTCCTCGTGTCGAAGTCGAGGGCAATCGTCGAGCGCGTGAACCTCACCAAGAAGCACACGCGCCCGAATCCGGGGAAGAACATCAAGGGCGGCATCCTCGAGCGCGAGGCACCGGTCAACCTGGCCAAGCTCCAGGTGATCTGCCCGAGCTGCAACGAGCCGGCCCGCACCGGATCGCACCGGAACGAGGAAGGCAAAGCGACGCGGTTCTGCCGCAAGTGCAACGCGAATCTGACCAAGTGAGCTGACTCGCAGCTCTCAGCTCCCAGCTCCCACGAGCTGTATCGGGCGGCCAGGCCGCCCGGGTCCCGGAGCTGGGAACCGAGGGCTGAGAGGCGATCGACCTGGCTCGTACACGCCGAGCCGACAAAGGAACCAAGATGGCATCAAGACTCAAAGAACACTACAACGGCGAAGTCCGCAAGAAGCTCCATGAGGAGCTGGGGATCAAGAACCCGATGGCCATTCCCAAGCTCGAGAAGATCGTGCTGAACATGGGCATGGGCGAGGCGATCTCGAACTCGAAGGTCCTCGACGCCGCCGTCGACGAGCTCGGAACCATCACCGGCCAGCATCCGGTGGTGACGCGCGCGAAGAAGTCGATCGCCGCGTTCAAGCTGCGCGAGGGCGTTCCCATCGGCACGATGGTGACCCTCCGCGGCGAGAAGATGTACGAGTTCCTCGACCGCCTGATCAGCGTCGCGCTTCCGCGCGTTCGTGACTTCCGCGGAGTCCCGACCCGGTCGTTCGACGGCCGCGGCAACTACACCCTCGGCATCCGCGACCACCTGATCTTCCCCGAGATCGATCCGGTCAAGGTCGACAAGTCGAAGGGGATGAACATCACGATCGTCACGACCGCAAAGACCGACGAGCACGCGCGCGTCCTTCTTCGCGAGCTCGGGATGCCGTTCGGCAAGTAAACGAGGAACACATGGCAAAAATCTCAATGATCGTCAAGGCGGAGCGGAAGCCCAAGTTCTCTGCGCGAAAGCGGAACCGCTGCAAGGTCTGCGGCCGGCCGCGCGGGTTCCTGCGCAAGTTCCAGCTCTGCCGTATCTGCTTCCGTCAGCTCTCGCTCGGCGGCTACATCCCGGGCGTGACCAAGGCGAGCTGGTAGCTCGTGGCCCGTCTGACAACACGGAGGATTAACGAATGTCGATGACAGACCCGATCGCGGACATGCTCACCCGCATCCGCAATGGAATTCAGGCGCGCCACGAGCGCATCGAGCTCCCCTCATCCAAACTGAAGGTGGAGATCGCGCGCATCCTCAAGTCCGAGGGGTTCATCAGTAACTTCAAGGTGGTGGACGAGGACAAGATCCAGGCGACGCTCCGTGTCTACCTCAAGTACTCGGACGGCGGCGAGCCGGTCATTCACGGGATCGAGCGTGTCTCGCGCCCTGGCCGCCGCGTCTACCGCGCCAAGGACGAACTCCCGCGGGTCCTCGGCGGACTCGGCCTGGCGATCGTCTCCACCTCCAAGGGCGTCCTCTCCGGCGCCGACGCCGCTAAGATCGGCATCGGCGGCGAAGTGCTCTGCCAGGTCTGGTAAGGAGATCACCATGTCGCGAATCGGTAAGAAAGAGATTGCTCTGCCAAAGGGCGTCGAGGTCCGGCAGGACGACAGCGCCATCACGGTGAAGGGGCCGAAAGGCTCGCTCCAGACGGCGCACATCCCCGGCATCACCATGAAGGTCGAGGACAACGTCGTGAAGTTCGAGCGCGTGAACGACGAGGGGAAGACCCGCGCGTTCCACGGCCTCGTGCGCGCGCTCGTGGCGAACAACGTCAAGGGCGTGAGCGAAGGCTTCAAGCGCGAGCTCGACATCGTCGGCGTCGGCTACCGAGCCGAGGTCAAGGGGCGCGAGGTCGTGTTCCAGCTCGGCTACTCGCACCCGGTGCGCTTCGCGATTCCGGAAGGGATCGAGATCACCGTCGACCCGAAGACCGGCCACATCACGATCGTCGGAATCGACAAGCAGAAGGTCGGACAGACCGCCGCCGAGATCCGCTCGCTCCGCGAGCCCGACCCGTACAAGGGGAAGGGCATCAAGTACAGCGACGAGGTCATCCGCCGGAAGGCCGGCAAGGCAGCGGGCAAATAATCTATGATTCCTAGCGCTCGTAAGCGTCAGTAATTATCGAGAGTCATTCTCGTAACGACTTTCGCGGCGGGCAAGGATGACAGCCGGGTACCAGGCCTCGGCAACAGGGAAACGAAATGGATCGCGCAAAGCACAGAGTGGTATCGAGAGAACGGATCCGCGAGCGGATTCGCCACAAGGTCCGCGGGACGGCGGAGCGGCCGCGTCTGGCCGTCTTCAAGAGCCTCAAGCACTTCTACGTGCAGGTGATCGACGACGCCTCCGGGCAGACGATCGCCGCCGCGTCGACGATGGACAAGGACGCTTCGGCCAAGGGCTCGAGCAGTGCCTCGGCGAAGGCCGTCGGCCAGCTCATCGCCCAGAAGGCCAAGGACAAAGGGGTGACCCGGGTCGTCTTCGACCGCGGCGGGTACCTCTATCACGGGAACATCAAGGCGCTCGCGGATGCGGCGCGTGAAAACGGACTGGAATTCTAGGAGATCACATGCAACGTCCATCGCAGCGTCCGGGACAGGGCTCACAGCGTGGCGATCGCCGCGCTGACGAGCGTTCGGAAAGCGGGATGATCGACAAGGTCGTCCACATCAACCGCGTCACCAAGGTCGTCAAGGGCGGCAAGAACTTCAGCTTCAGCGCCCTGGTGGTCGTCGGTGACGGACAGGGGAAAGTCGGCTTCGGGTCGGGGAAGGCGAAGGAAGTGCCTGCCGCGATCAAGAAGGGGATCGAGATCGCCAAGAAGAACATGATCAAGATCGCCATGACCGGGACGACGATTCCGCACGCCGCCCTGGGACACTACGGCGCCGGCAAGGTTCTCCTCAAGCCCGCCTCGGAAGGCACCGGCGTGATCGCCGGCGGTCCGGTGCGCGCAATCCTCGAGTCGGCCGGAATCCAGAACATCCTGACCAAGTCGCTCGGCACCGCGAACCCGCACAACGTCGTGAAAGCGACCTTCGAGGCGCTCAAGCAGCTCCGCACCGAGGAGCAGTACCAGGCGCTTCGCGGTCGCGACGAGAACGGCGTGGAGGTCGAGGCGTGAGCGAGTCCAAGACCAAGACGATCCGGATCCGTCAGGTCCGCAGCGGTATCTCCTGCCCGCGCGAGATGCGCGAGACGCTCAAGGCACTCGGCCTCGGCCGGATGCACCGCGTCGCCGAGCGGGTCGACACGAAGGAAGTCCGCGGGATGATCGCCAAGATCCCGCACCTGGTCGAGGTCGTCGACTAGCGCCGAACGATGATGACTGAAGCGCGCGCGGTCGAACAACGATGACCGCCTCCGCGCTCGAGGTGAAACCATGGAATTGAGCAACCTCAAACCGAAAAAGGGCGCCCGGCACGCCAAGAAGCGCATCGGCCGCGGCCCGGGCTCCGGCCACGGCAAGACTGCAGGCCGCGGCGAGAAGGGCCAGAAGTCCCGTTCCGGCTTCAGCCGGCAGACGGGCTTTGAAGGCGGTCAGATGCCGCTCCACCGGCGCCTGCCGAAGCGCGGCTTCACGAACGTCTTCAAGAAGGACTACGCCGTCGTCAACCTCTCGGATCTCGAGCGTTTCGACAACGGAGCCACCGTGGACGAGGCGGCTCTCCGCTCGGTGGGACTGGTCAAGGGCCGGAACGACGGCATCAAGGTCCTCGGACACGGGAAGCTGACCAAGAAGGTCAACGTCGTCGCCACCAAGTTCTCAGCCACCGCCAAGGAGCAGATCGAGGCGGTCGGCGGCACGTGCCAGGAGAGTCAGTAACTTGCTGAACCTCGCCGATACAGTCCGCAACATCTGGGCGATCGAGGACCTGCGGAAGCGCGTCATCTTCACCTTCGCGCTTCTCGCGGTGTACCGCCTCGGTTCGCACATCCCGACGCCGGGTGTCGATCCCGTCGCGCTCTCGGAATTCTTCAAGGCGATGAGCGGCGGCGTGTTCGGTTTCCTCGACCTCTTCTCGGGCGGCGCGTTGAGCCGCCTTTCCGTCTTCGCGCTCGGGATCATGCCTTACATCTCGGCGTCGATCATCCTCCAGCTCCTGACGGTGGTCTGGCCGTACCTCGAGAAGCTCTCGAAAGAGGGTGAGATGGGGCGGCGCAAGATCAACCAGTACACCCGTTACGGCACGATCGTCCTGTCCATCGTCCAGTCGCTCGGCGTCGCCTTCTGGCTCCGCGCGCAGGCCGCTCCGGGCGGCGCCCCGCTCGTCCCGTCCCACGTGCAGAATGCTCTCTGGGGGCTGGGCTTCCCGATCATGACGGTGCTGACGCTCACGACCGGCACGGCGTTCGTCATGTGGCTCGGCGAGCAGATTTCCGAGCGCGGTATCGGCAACGGCATCTCGCTCATCATCTTCGCCGGCATCGTCGTCGGGCTCCCCGCGGCGGTCATCGGCACGGTCGGCGACATCCGGACCGGTGAGCGGAGCATCTTCGCGATGCTCTTCCTCCTCGTCTTCATGGTCGCGGTGACGGCCTTCGTCGTCTTCATGGAGCGGGCGCAGCGCCGGATTCCGGTCCAGTACGCCAAGCGTGTCGTCGGCCGCAAGGTCTACGGCGGCGCCAATACGTACCTGCCGCTCCGGGTGAACACCGCCGGCGTCATTCCGGTGATCTTCGCCTCATCGATCCTCGTGATCCCGCAGACGATCACCCAGATGATCCAGGCGCCGTGGGCGCAGGCGATCGGCCGTCAGCTCCAGATCGGCGAGCCGCTCTACTACGCGCTCCAGGTCACGTTCATCATCTTCTTCGCGTATTTCTACACGTCGATCGTCTTCAACCCGGTCGACACCGCGGACAACATGCGGAAGTACGGCGGCTTCATCCCGGGCATCCGTCCGGGCAAGCGGACGTCGGACTACGTCGACCGCGTGCTGACGCGGATCACCTTCGTCGGCTCGCTCTATCTCGCTCTGGTCTGCATCATCCCCGAGTTCCTGATCTCCGGGTTCCACGTTGCCCAGCTCCCGTTCGGGGTCGGTGCGGCACTGGACCGCGCTCTGCCGCTCTGGTTCACCGAGGGAATGGGCGTGAACTTCTACTTCGGTGGAACGTCCCTGCTGATCGTGGTCGGTGTGGCGATGGACACGGTTCAGCAGATCGAATCCCAGCTCGTCATGCGCCACTATGACGGGTTCATGAAAAAGGGCCGGATTCGCGGTCGTCGCGGCTGACGGAGAAGGAACGTGAAGATCATCTTCATCGGTCCGCCGGGGAGCGGAAAAGGCACTCAGGCGAAGCGGCTTGCCGAAAGCCACGGCGTGCCGCACATTTCGACCGGCGACATGCTCAGGGAAGCGGTCGCCGGCGGGACCCCGCTCGGTCAGCAGGCCGCGCCGATCATGGCGGCGGGCGGGCTGGTTTCCGACGACCTGATGGTGGGGATCATCGGCGAGCGGCTGGCCAGGCCGGACGCGTCCGCCAGCGGCTTCCTCCTGGACGGCTTTCCCCGGACGGTCGTCCAGGCCGAGAAGCTCGACGGTCTGCTGGGGAATGGGGGGGACCCCCTTCGGGTTCTCCTACTGCTCGTCCCGGACGACATGATCGTGCGTCGCATCACCCTGCGGCGTACGTGCGGTCAGTGCGGAGCGATCTACCACCTCGAGAACAGCCCTCCGGCGCGCGATGGCATCTGCGATCGCTGCCAGGGGACTCTCGTTGCCCGTGCAGACGACAACGAGGAGGCCGTGCTCAAACGGCTCGAGGCGTATCACCGGCAGACGATGCCGGTCGCGGCGTACTACAAGTCGAAGAACATTCTCAAAGAGGTCGACGGAGTCGGTACGGTCGACGAGGTCTTTGAACGGATTGAAGAGTCACTCGCATAAATGAAGGGGCCGACGCTCAAGAGCCGCGACGAACTCGCGGTGATGGACCGGGCCAATCGGATCGTCGTCGAGATTCTCGAGATGATGCGGGAGATGGTTCGCCCGGGTGCGACGACGGCACAGATCAATGCGATGGCCGAAGAGGAGCTGGCGAAACGGGAGGCGAAGTCGCCTTTCCTCGGCTACGCTCCGATGGGGCTGCCGCCGTATCCGGCGGTGGTCTGCGCTTCGGTCAACGACGTCATCGTGCACGGGATCCCGAGCCGCACCAGGCTGCAGGAAGGCGACATTCTCGGGCTCGATTTCGGCTCCATCTACGAAGGGTTCGTCGGCGACGCAGCGATCACCGTGCCGGTCGGCAAGGTCTCGCCCCGTGCCGACGAGCTCGTTCGCACCACGAAGGAATGCCTCGATCTCGCCATCGAGGAGATGCGGCCCGGCCGCAATCTCGGCGACATCGGGGCCGCAGTCCAGGAGCATGCCGAGTCGCGTGGATTCCACGTGATCCGGACGTTCGTCGGCCATGGAATCGGCCGAAAGATGCACGAGGAGCCCCAGGTCCACAACTACGGGCGGCGCGGGCGGGGGATCGAGCTCAAGGAGGGGATGGTCCTCGCGATCGAGCCGATGCTCTGCGACATCGGTTCGAAGCTCCGGTCACGGATCGAGAGCAGCGGGCCCAACGGGATGATCAAGGATGTGAGGACGGACGCCGACGGCTGGACCGCCCGGACGATCGACGGATCGCTCGCCGCTCACTTCGAGAACTCGATCGCGGTCACCGCGAACGGGCCGTGGGTGCTGGGCAAGGCATGAGTGATGAGGCATGCGGCAGCGCGAGTCGCGCCGCAGGCCTCATGTCTCATGCCCTGTGAGGAATGAGGAAAGAGGGTATGTCGAAGGAAGATGCAATTGAAGTGACGGGGACGGTCCTCGAGACTCTGCCGAACGCGATGTTCCAGGTCGAGCTCGAGAACAAGCACAAGGTGCTGGCCCATATCTCCGGGAAGATGAGGAAGCACTTCATCCGCATCCTGCCGGGCGACAAGGTGCTCGTCGAGCTCTCGCCCTACGATCTAACGCGCGGTCGCATCACGTATCGGTACAAGTGAAAGAAGTGGTCAGTAATCAGTGGTCAGTGGTCAGTACCGTTCCTGGCCACTGACCACTGGACACTGACCACTGAGAGGGAATCATGAAAGTTCGTTCATCCGTCAAGAGAATCTGCACGAAGTGCAAAGTCGTCCGCCGTCAGGGCGTCATTCGGATCATCTGCGAGATCCCGAAGCACAAGCAGCGGCAGGGATAAGAAGAAGTGGTCAGTGGACAGTGGTCAGCGGTCCGCAGCGGACTGACCATTGACCACTGACCACTGACGACTCGGGTAACTGGAGACAATCGCATGGCACGTATCGCGGGAGTGGACCTTCCACTGAACAAACGGGTCGAAGTCGGCCTGACCTACATTTTTGGCATCGGCCGCACGCGGTCGACCAAGATCCTCGAGTCGGCGGGTGTCAACAAGGACACGCGCGTCAAGGACCTGAGCGAGGACGACGTTCGCAAGATCCGCCAGATCATCACCGATGAGGGGAAGGTCGAAGGCGATCTGCGCAAGGACACCGGCCTCGACATCAAGCGGTTGATGGAGATCAACTGCTACCGCGGGATGCGTCACCGCCGCGGTCTTCCGGTCCGGGGGCAGCGGACGCACACGAACGCCCGCACCCGCAAGGGCCCGCGCAAGGGCGCCGTGGCCGGCAAGAAGAAGGCGACCAAGAAGTGACCGCGCAGCGGTCATCCTGAAGCCGCACCGCGGCTGAAGGATCCCGTGCAGATCGATCTGCGG
>JBAQWH010000572.1:0-2219 GCA_049298815.1 Thermoanaerobaculia bacterium
GCCTGCGCTCGCGGATGCGATGCGACGCGGAGGAGGCGCGTCGCGCTTCGAGGCGGCTCGTGTAGAGATCGTCGACCACGGCCGCATTCTCTAACGGTTTGAGGAAGGCCGCGCGCCCGGTACTACTAGCGATAGGAACCTTCCCGCGGCGGGCGCAAATTTGCGTGTCATCCTGAGACGGCGGAGCGACGAAGGAGCGCAGCACGGCGAAGGACCCCCTGCATATGGGTGGCTGGGCTGAAGGGTGAAACGGGCGCTGCGTCTGGCTTCCGCCTCCCGACCCCGCACAGAACCTCGGGGTCCTTCGCCGTCCTCAGCCCCTCCGGGGCATCGGCGGCTCAGGATGACACTCTGAATCGTCGCAGCCCTGCGTGTCCTGCCACCGCGCTCGCTTCTTGCTTCCCCTCCCTTCGTGGGAATCGGCCGGACGGAGGGTCACGTCCTGATCGTCGAAGATGACGTACCGATCCGCCGTCTCGTCAGGATGGTCCTCGACCGCGCCGGCTTCACGACCGACACGGCGGCCGACGGGGTCGAGGCGGTCCTCAAGCTCGGCATCGCCGAGTACGACGCGATCGTCCTCGACCTCATGATGCCCAATCTCGACGGCTTCACGGTTCTGCAGACGCTCTCGGAGAACGACGCACCGATCCTCCGCAAGATCATCGTCGCCAGCGCGGCATCGCCTGCGGTCATCCGCGAACGACTGAAACACATCCCGTTCGCCCTCGTCCCGAAGCCGTTCGACCTCGACGAGCTGGTGGCCCGTGTCCGTGAATGTGTGGAGGCACAGCGCGCGTAGAATCACCCGATGCGCGCGTACGGGTCCGATCGCCTCCGGATGAACGGCGACCGCGCGATCCTCTTCTGCCTCATCCCGAAGAACTGGACCGCGCGCGTGCCGCGCACCCTGACTTCCTCCGAGCATCCCGGGACCGCGGTGCTGTGGGAGGGCGAGCTGTACGAAGTGGTCGAAGCCCTGCAGACCGGCAACGCCGTCCGCTACGAGCTCGAGCCGTGGCGCGACGAGCACATCATCCGATACTCCGAGGGTTACGACGAGGCGACGGAAACCGTCCGGGCCGAGCAGAACCGCCTCGGCACCGCGCGTACCCGCAAGCGAACCGTCGTGAATCTCACGGGAATGCTCGCCGGGTACCTTCCTGCACCGGTGCAGAACGAGCTGGCGAGCGAGCTCGGAGTCTTCCCCAACCGGTTCACGATTCTGTCGGGAGTGCTGTCCCTCGTGATCGCGGCGCTGAGCACCACCGCGGTGGTCGGCTCGTACATGCGCCAGCAAGGTGCCCTCGTCCCCGGCGATCCGGAAGCTCCCGCGGCCGCGGCGTCCGGCGAGGTTCCGATGTGGCTCGTCGGAGTCGCGCTCTACCTCACCTTCGAGACGATCATCCGCTTCTTTTTCGTGCTGTCGCAGAACCGGCCGATCGGGTCGGTTCCCGGGTTCATCGGCTACACCATCTACTGGCTCGTCTCTCCGCGCCGCGCAAAGATGGTCTCGCCGTTCGAGGTCCCGCGCGGCGAGCGGCTCTTCACCCTGCCGCCCGAGGAGCACGTCGTGCTGTCCGACAAAGTCCGGATGTGGGGGCCGTTCCTCACCCTGCTGACCCCTGTGGAGCAGAAACGCCTCATGGAGACCGTCGGATTCGACTATCGTCGCGAAGCGGTGAAGGTCGCAGCGTTCATCCTCGTGTTCTGCCTGGTCGGAGTCGTGAGCTCCGTGGCCAGTCTCCGCGAGGAGCCGAGGCTGAGCGCCTTCGTTTCGCTCGTCGTGGCGCTCGGGCTCGGAGGGGAGCAGGCGCTGCGACTCGCTGCATTCGGGCGTGGCCCGGCGGGGAGCGTCCTCGGAGCTCTCGTGCGGCCCTTCGTCAGAGGATTGCTGGAGCGTCGATGACCGCCGAGGTGGTGGAAGGGGAGCGCCGGAGCCGGCGCATCGGGATCTGGATCGCGGTCATCGCAGCGCTCGCGCTGGTGACCTGGGGCCGCATCTGGCTCGTGAACCATCTTCACGACCAGGGCTTCTTCATCAAGTACGTCGTCCTGGCGGACCGGATCCTGGCCGGCAACGTCCCGGCGGACCGGATCGCAGACGTGAGCCCGGCTTACCTCTGGCTGACGGTCGCACTCCGGTTCTTTGGCTTCGGATTCAAGGCGATCCGGACGTTGCAGATCGTGGCGCTCACGGCGGCTGCGTTGATCTGCGC
>JBAQWH010000573.1:0-4874 GCA_049298815.1 Thermoanaerobaculia bacterium
TGTCATCCTGAGCCGGCGAAACCCGCGTAGCGGGTGAAGCACGGCGAAGGATCCCGAGGTTCAGGCCGGGACGGGCGGCGGTATCAGATCCGCGATCCTTTCAGGTACGGCTTCGACCAGACGTCCCACAAGTCGAGCCATCCCGGGTTCAACGTCGCGATGAGCGCTTCTTTCTTTGCGCGCGTCCACCCTTTAATCTGCTTCTCGCGTGCGAGCGCATCGATGACCTCGTCGTACACCTCGACATAGACGAGCTTAGTGACGTTGTAGCGGTGGGTGAAGCCGCGATTGAGGCGGTCACAGTGTTCGGACGATCGACGCTCGAGCGAATTCGTCACCCCGACGTAAAGGACGGTGTGGCGATCACCGTTCGTCAGGATGTAGACGAAGTACTGCTTGCCCACGGGTCAACTCTACCTCGGCCCGCCCACCCGCCTCGCTTGAACCTCGGGATCCTTCGACCGTCCTCCGCTCGGCTGCGCCTCGCTTCGGCGGCTCAGGATGACACGCGAGGGGGGCTGCGCCTGCCGCCCAGGTGCGCCACACATTGCGCTCATTTACGGTGTCATCCTGAGCCGGCGAAACCCGCGTAGCGGGTGAAGCGCGGCGAAGGATCCCGAGGGTCACGCCGGACCGGGCGGGCGGTGATGCCCCACACCGTCCATCCGGCCGAAACTTCCGAATAATCCCCGCGTACCACTCTGTTTCGGCAGATTCCCCCGCGTCCAACGTTCCAACCACGAGAGGAAGATTGATGAGCTCGAAGCTTCTACCCGTTGCACTGATTGCAGTGGCTTCTCTGTTCGTGACCGACGCACGCGCCGACGAGCGCTGCATCGACCGCGACTGCACGATGTATTCGCTGTTCGACGCGGCCGAGGAAACGGCCGGCAAGGCCGCCGAGACGACGGCCATGCGTTACGGCACCTGGGGCGTGGATCTCGACGGGATGGACAAGTCCGTCAAGCCGGGCGACGACTTCTTCAGGTTCGTCAATGGCAAGTGGGCCGACACCACGCAGATCCCGCCCGACCAGACGCGCTACGGTGCCTTCAACCTCCTGCGCGACCTCTCCGAGGCGAGGGTCAAGGGGATCGTCGAGAAATGGGCGGCCGACAAGCAGCTGAAGGCCGCCTCGGACGAGGCGAAGGTCGCGATGGTTTACCGCACCTTCCTCGATGAGACGACCGTCGAGAAGCTCGACGGCAAACCGCTCGAGCCGATGCTCGCTGCCATCCGGAAGCTCGAGACCAGGGACGACGTGGCCCGCTCCATGGGACGTGCTCAGGCCGGTTTCGGCGGCTCGTTCTTCGGCGCGGCGGTCTTCGACGACGCGAAGAACCCGGAAAAGTACGCCCTCTACCTCTCCCAGTCCGGCATCGGCCTCCCGGACCGCGAGTTCTACCTGCAGGACCAGTTCAAGGCGCAGAAAGAGCGCTACCAGACATACGTCGCCGACATGCTGAAGCTCGCCGGCTGGGATGAGCCGGAGAAGAACGCGGCCGCCATCGTCGCGATGGAGACGCAGATCGCCGACGCGCACTGGACGCGCGCGGAAGGACGCAACCGCGACAAGACGTACAACCCGATGACTCTGGCGGAGCTCGAGAAGAACGCGCCGGGATTCCCGTGGGCGCTCTACTTCCGCGAAGCTCGCATCGACAAAGCCGACCGGGCCGTCGTCCGCCAGAACACCGCGCTGCCGAAGATCGCGAAGGTCTTCGCCGATACCACTGTCGAGACGCTCAAAGCGTGGCAGGCGTTCCAGGTCACCGAGGAGGCTGCACCGCTTCTCTCGAAGCGCTTTGCGGATACCGAGTGGGAGTTCCGCTCGAAGTTCCTCAACGGTGCCCAGGAGCAGCGTCCGCGCTGGAAGCGTGCCGTCGGCGCTGCGGAGGGCTCGCTCGGAGAAGCGATCGGCCGCACTTTCGTCACCCAGTACTTCCCGCCCGACTCGAAGGCGAAGATGGAGAAGCTCGTCGCCGACCTCCGCGTGGCGATGAAGGGCCGCATCGAGAACCTCGAGTGGATGGGAGCGGACACCAAGAAGCTCGCGCTCGACAAGCTGGCGAAGTTCGGAGTGAAGATCGGCTACCCGAGCAAGTGGCGCGATTACTCGAAGCTCCAGGTGAAGGAGGGCGATCTCGTCGGCAACGCCCTCGCGGTCGGCGAGTTCCGCTGGGACTTCATGGTCAACCGGATCGGCAAGCCGGTGGACGAAGCGGAGTGGGGCATGACGCCGCAGACCGTCAACGCGTACTACAACTCAGCCAAGAACGAGATCGTCTTTCCGGCCGGCATCCTCCAGCCGCCGTTCTTCGACCCGAAGGCCGACCCCGCCGTGAACTACGGCGCCATCGGCGGCGTGATCGGTCACGAGATCACCCACGGCTTCGACGATCAGGGAAGGAAGTCCGACGGCAACGGCGTGCTGCGCGAGTGGTGGAGCGCTGAAGACAAGGCGAAGTTCGAGGCTCAGGCCAAGCGCCTCGGCGGACAGTACGAGGCGTTCAAGTTCGAGCAGCTCCCCGAGCTTCACATCGACGCCGGTCTCACGATGGGTGAGAACATCGCCGATCTCGGCGGCATCCTCATGGGCCTCGACGCCTACCGGATCTCGCTCGGCGGCAAGCCCGCACCGGTCCTCGACGGCTTCACCGGCGACCAGCGCGTCTTCCTCGGATGGGCGCAGGTGTGGCGAACCCTCACCCGCGACGACGCTCTCCGCCAGCTGATCATGACCGACTCCCACTCCCCCGGTCAGATCCGCGCCTTCGCCCCGCTGCGCAACGTCGATGCCTGGTACGACGCGTTCGGCGTCAAGGAAGGCGACACGAACTTCGTGAAGCCTGAAGAGCGCGTCCGCATCTGGTAGTGAGAACCTGGAGATGGAAGGGCTCCGGCTGCTGGGCCGGGGCCCCTTCCAGTCGCCTTCGTGAAGCCCGGGACGGTCACCCGCGAAGGTGAGTGTCCTGGCGGCGGTTCCATAGTTGCCACTTTCTGGAAGACCGTAAGCCCCTACAATCCTAAATAATTGTCCGCGCGGTCTTCTGAATACGCGTTGTCCCTGAGTGTGGCGGGAGGGTGTGCATGGTGAATCGACGCGTTCTCACTCTGATTCTGGGGTTGTCATCGCTGGGGTTCGGCGCCGCCTCTGCGCTCGCCCAGGGCTGGCCGCTACCCGCGAAGACGCCGGCCACCGCCGTCACGATCAACTGCATGTCTGCGGCGTGTCTCGGCAAGGAAGGCAAGAAGCTCGTCGGCTACCCGCGCTCGATGAAGACCTTCACCGGCCGCTTCCTCGACTCCGTCTCGAGCCGCGACTACCAGTTTCCGTTCCGTACGGCACGCGCACGGATGCTCCGCATTGCGCCCGATCGAAACCGCGTCTACATGATCAACGGCAGCGCGCTCGCGGCCTACGACCTGCGCACGTTCTTCACCCGCCTCGAGTCGGGCGAGACCCTCTGGCCTTCGACCTCGGTTCCCGTGACGCCGTTGAACATCCGCTACAGCGAGGCAGAAGTGTTCCTGAAGTGGGATGCATTCTTCTACGCGGAGAGCGGCGGTGGATGGCTCACGCAGGCCGGCGACGGCCAGGAGCGCCTGTTCGGTTTCGACTGGGACGACCGCGGCAACGTCTACCTCGCCTACGGCGCGTACTCCTGGGGAATCGTCAAGGACGACGGCGATGCAGGCGGCACACGTATGCCGAGCGTCTATCAGCACACGAGCGTGGTGTCGACCGACGAGAGCGATCCCGTCCGGGTCTACAGCCTCAAGTCGGGCACGTCCTATTACCTGGTCGTCTCCGGTCAGTACGAGAGGGTGAACATTTTCGACGTCACGACTGCGAGCTCGCCCTCGAGGTATCGGGATCTGAAGATCGGGCCGATCACGGAGCTCGCCAAGAGCGCTGACGGCCAGCGCATCGCCCTCGTCAAGGGTGACGGCTCGTTCGCCATCTACAAGACCGGAGACTTCCTCGCAAATTCGAAACCGCTGGTCGCGCACGACCCGTGGAGCGGCTCCTACAGCAGCGTCGTCAGCGACGGAACGAACTTCTTCGCGGGAGTCAGGACCGTCGAGGGCAGCATGGCGATTGCGATCTACAGCCCCGAGGGCGACGGCTACTCCGAGAAGGTCTACGACATGAGGGTCCCGCTCGCCGCCGGCACGCAGGTCCGCTATGGAGCCGGATACCTGACCGCAACAGGCCTCGATACACAGTTCCGCGCGATGAACCTGCGGCTGTACAGACTGTCGGGCCTCGTGCCGTTCGAGGTCCCGCTCGACGCCTACTACGCGAAGCACTACACCGGTGCCGCGTCATTCGCCGGCGCCGACTTCACCTATCCGGACTACAGCGTCCTGCTCGACACGATCGTCCACCAGCGCGATGGGAAGCTCTACCTCCTCATCTCGAGCTTCGGCCTCGGCGATGTCTACGAGTTGCAGGTCACCGAACCGCCGACCGGACTCGTCGCCGGAGCGGTGACAACCGGGCGAGTCGACCTGTCGTGGAACCCGTCCTCGGGCGCCTCCTCGTACACGATCGAAAGGCGGCAGGCCGGCAGCGACTACACCGCCATCCGCACGACGACGGAAACCTGGTACTCCGACCGCTCGGTCTCTCCGGACACCGCGTACTTTTACCGCGTTCAGGCGAACGGAGACGGCGGCCCTTCACCCTTTACCGCTCCTGACCTTGCGACGACGGTCATCTTCGAAGACGCGTCACTGCGGCCGTACTCGACCGTCATCCGCGCGGCGCACATGTGCCAGTTGCAGACCGCGATCAACGCGGTGAGGGCGCTCGCCGGCCTGCCGGAGTCCCCGTTCTCACCGGTGGTCGCGGGCGGCGTGATCCAGGC
>JBAQWH010000574.1:0-3137 GCA_049298815.1 Thermoanaerobaculia bacterium
AGGCGATGCACCCGCTGGGCGTGCTCGGGGTCCTCGGTGCGCTCCTCGAGCAGCGCTCCGGCAACGAGCTGCAGCTCGGTGCACAGCTCGCATCCGGCGACGTGGGCCTCGAGCTCCGCTCCGATGAAGCCGCGGCCGAGGGCGTCGAGGAGCTCGTCCTCGCGAGGGCAGAGGTCCATGCTCACGGGTTGACCTCCTGCACGCCGACCGCCGCGGGACCCGCGAGGATCCCGACCAGCTTCTTCTTCGCGCGGAACAGGAGCGTCCGGACGCTGATCGCGCGGACGCCGAGGATCTCCGCGATCTCCTCGTGCGACGATCCCTGCGCATACGCGAGCCAGAGGAGCTCGCGCTGCATCGGCTCGAGCTTCGTCATCGCCCGCTGCAGGTCGGTGCGGATCTCGGCCTGGCGCTCGGGGACCGGAGCCTGGCTGATCGGGGTCGTGGCCGAGGAGTTTTCGTCGTCCAGCGAAATCGACTCGCGATGCCTGTTTCGCCGTGCGGAGTCGCGGACGAGGTTGGTCGCGATGTGGAAGAGCGAGTTCCGCCGGTGCGACTCGCTCTCGTGGCGAGCCCCGGCACGGTAGAAGCGGTAGTAGGCCTCCTGGAGGAGATCGTCGGCCTGCTCCCGCTCCCCGGTGATCCGCGAGAGATACGCCCACAAAGGACGAGCCGTGCGCTCGTAGAACGCACGGAACTCTTCCTCACCCATGAGCGCGACGGTGTCGGCATCGCGACTCTCCGGCATCGTCGTTTCGCGGATCACGAATGAAAAATCCATCCCTTCGATCATCTCATGATGCCCGCGTCATCGAGCTTTTCGGGCCTGACCCCGTCGACCCCCGTCAGAAGGCCCAGCCGGCGCGACATGACAAGCGACACGATCGCCGAGGCGATGAAGCCGGCACCGACGCAGAAGGCGATCGCCCCCATCGCGAAGACCCCTTCGGCAGTCTCCGCGTCGAAGCGGAGGCTGAGCAGCAGCAGCCCGGCTGCGCCGACCGCCACGCCTGCCCCGATCTGGATCGACCAGAGGATGCGGCTCATCGGAGAGTTCAGAACGGGAGCCGGTCCCTGCGCGGTGCGGACCGGGATCGGCGCGGACTCGAGGAACTTCGTCCCTGCCGGACTCCGGACGTACGTGAGGAGCTCCTCGCTCGTGCTGAAGCGGTCGAGGATCTTGTTGTGGACCTCGGTCTGGATGCGCGACAGGCGGCTCCAGCGCTTCTGCTCGATGATCGTCCGGATCAGCCAGGCGAGCGTGAAGGCGATCAGGCCGATCGTGGAGAAGATCGTGACCCCCTCGAAGAAGTCGTTGAGGAAATGCTCCTGCCTCGGCCGTTCCTGGAAATCGCCCAGGTAGAAACGGGGGTTCCGCTGAACCTCCGGATGGGCGCGGACGAACTCTGCGATCGCCGGATACGCGGCCATGTAGGCCCCGTTCGACAACAGGGTCGGGTCGAGTGCCAGGATCGTCGCCAGCTCGGGCGGATGGTCCCGGATGATCTGGCTGAACTGGCTCCGGAGCTGGTAGCTGGTGGTCGAGTTCGAGGCTTCCTCTTCAGTGGTCTTCCCGGCAGGCTTCACGGCGTCGGCCGTCTCGCTCGCTGCAGGGGTGACCTCGGCGGCCTTTGCCTCGGTCGAGGTCGCGGCTACCGTCTCGGTTTCCTGGGCGAACGCTCCAGCGGTCAGCGCGAGCATCAGCGTCAGGATCAGGGTCAGTCGTGTGCGGGTCATGCGTCGATCTCCTTCGGCGGGTAATACGGGCCCGGAAGGAAGATGTAGACAGGCAGACTCAAAAAAAGTGGGCCGGCGTCCGGATTCCGGGCTCGTCCAGCTCGCGGCGCAGGGGTGCCGGAGACTACGGCTCGATGACCTGGCCCGAATCGCGCCCGGTGATGCTGCGGACGAACGCCTGAGCCACGGTCGCGGCCGGGAGGCTTCCGGAGAGGTCGCTGCTCCCCATCGCGACGAGCGTCTCGCTCACCCACGGCGGGCTGACGACGTTGACGCGGATTCCGCGGGGAGCCTCGAGCGCCGCGGCGCGGGTGAAGCCCTCGAGGGCACCGTTTGCGAGGCTGAACACCGCGCCGCCGGGCATCGGCGACGTCGACAGGACGCCGCCGGTCGTCGTGATCGAGCCGCCGTCTCGGACGTGGTCGAAGCCGAAGCGGACCACGTTCACCTGCCCCATCAGCTTGTATGCGATCGACGACTCGAAGTCAGCGTCGCTCAGCTGGGCGAGCGGCTTCCAGGCACCGCTGCCGGCCGCACAGACGACGGCATCGACCATCCCGACCTTCGCATACATCGCCCTGATCGAGCCCGCGTCCCGGATGTCGACCGCAACGTCGCCGCCGCTGCGGCTCGCCGTGACGATCTCGTGGTCCGAGGAGAGTGCCCGGACGACTTCCCGGCCGATGGTGCCCTTCGCGCCGATGATGAGGATTCGCATGAACGAAATCCTATCGCGGTCTCGGTCTGCCTGCCGGAAGTGTGAAGTGTGAAGTGTGAAAGGGAGGGCCGGTTTCACTCTTCACTCTTCACTCTTCACTCTTCCTCACGCAATCGCCATCAGTCGCAGGCCGGCGACGAGGCAGACGGCCCCGATCGCGGTCAGCAGAAACAGTTGCCGTCGCTTCATCCGGTCGAGGATCGGCGCGAAGAGCGTCCGGATCGGCTCGAAGAGGAACGCAGCCAGCGCCGACAACAGCATCCACCACGCGCCTGCGACCACACCGATGTAGCCGGCGAAGCGCACGCCATCGTCCGTCGTGCGCGGCTCCACCGGGATGCCGTAGGCGGACAGGTCGTTCTCCACCGCAATCGCGCCAGCCATTCCCGGCACGCTGACGAGTGCGCCGAGGACGAGCAGCAGGAAGACGAAAGCGATCGACGGCAGGATCAGCCACTTCCTCGCACCGAGCGGCTCGCCGCGCTCGTTCATCAGCGCGACCCACGCCCGGCTCAGCAGGAACGCCGGGACCAGCAGGAGCACGCCGCCCACCGGGAAGGTGAGAAACATCAGCGCGGTGATGGCGGCCGAGACGTAGGCGAGCCGCCAATCCTCGGGTCCTTCCTGGAAGCGCGACATCACGCGCCGCCACAGCGGCCGCTCGTCGTCCGGAAGCCAGCGC
>JBAQWH010000575.1:0-4472 GCA_049298815.1 Thermoanaerobaculia bacterium
ATCCACGCGGGTGGCACCGTCACCGGAAGCGAGGGCCGCGTCGGTGGGCGCGTGCATCCCCTCGCTTCGCTGCAGGGGGCGGCGTCGTCGATCAACAAGTCCGCCGTGGTCGCGTCGCTGCTGTCCCTCTGGCTCGCGTTCGCGGTCGTCGTCGCGCTCTTCGCCGGGCGCGAGGTGCGGAGCTCGTCGATCGAAGTGCGGAGCAGCGCGCTCTACTGCTTCGTCGTGGGGCTCGTGGCGCTCACGAGTTTCGTCCTGACGGCGATCGCGTTCAGCTATCTCGTCCCGTACCTGATCGGAATCCCGTTGCTGGCGCTCCTCGCGGTCCTCGCGATCGCGGCGAAGGCCTACGGGATGGTCGTGATGTTCCATGCGGTCGGAACGCTGATCGCAGGGTCGAAGTCGCGGGAGCAGCTGGCACGTCGACGCTGGCTCAAGGGCGACGTCGCGATGGTCGTGATCGGGATGCTGATCCTGGGCGCGATCCGAATGGTGCCGGTCGTCGGCACGGTCGTCTGGAGCCTGGCGTCGATCTTCGGCGTCGGCGTCGCGCTCGCGACCCGCTTCGGCCGCCGCGAGCCGTGGTTTCTCGCCTGGCGTCCGGCCGAGGCGTAGTTCGCCGAGTCGCTGAGGCCCTCGGTCCCTGAGGCCCTCGGTCCCTCGGTGTTCCTCGGGGTTCCTCGGATGACGGCTCGAGTACGCAGGGGCTCCCCCGAGGGACCGAGGGACTCCGGGACCGAGGGACTCCTGGTGAACCCTCCATTCACCGTCTCCTCGCCACCATTCGCCGTGACGCCGCAGACATTCGCCGTGTCCCTCCGTATCGTCCCCGCAGACAACGAAGGAGCGACAGATGGAAGCGAGACTCGATGCAGCACCCACTTTCCGCGGCGGCACGAAGCTGATCGTCGGATTGTTCTTCACGGCCGTCGGCATCCTGCTCACAGCCGAAAACTTCGACCTGATCGACGCCGACGACTACCTCCGGTTCTGGCCGGTGGTCCTCGTGGTCGCAGGCCTCGTGAAACTCGCCGAGCCGCGCGGACCGCGCATTCTCGGCGGCGTCCTGACCCTCGTCGGCGCCGGCCTGCTGGCCGACACCCTCGGATGGGTCGAGTTCTCCATCTTCGACCTCTGGCCGCTCGTCCTGATCGCGATCGGCGGAATGCTCGTCGCCCGTGCTCTCGGCTTCTCGCCGGAAACGAGCGCACCGAACCTCGCGATCTTCTCGACCCGGCGGCACGCGGAGACCTCGCGCAACTATCGGGGTGGCCGGTACGCGGCGATGCTGGGCGGCTACGAGCTCGACCTCACCGGTGCCGACATCACCGATGGCCCGGCCATCATCGACACCTTCGCCTTCTGGGGCGCCGTGGAGATCACGGTTCCGGAAGGTTGGGAGGTCATCGGTGAGGTGATGCCAGTGATGGCGGGATTCGATGTGAAGACCTCGCCGCCGGCGACACCGGCGAAGAGGGTGATCATTCGAGGCTGGGCGTTCCAGGCCGGGATCGAAGTGAAGAGCGCGTCGAGGAGGACATCATGAACGAGGAGCAGACCAAGCGTGGCGGACTGTTCGCCGGAATCATCCTGATCGCCTTCGGGTGCATGTTTCTTCTCGACCGCTTTCTGGTGTTCGACTTCAGGGACCTGATCCGGAGCTACTGGCCGATGATCATCGTTCTCGTCGGCGCGTTCAAACTGTTCGACGGCACGACGATCTGGAGCGGGCTCTGGCTCGTCGCGGTCGGCGCCTGGCTGCAGGTCGCCAGCCTCGGGCTCTGGGGCGTCGACTACGGCAACTCGTGGCCGCTGCTGCTGATCGCGCTGGGGGCCGGCCTGGTCATTCGAGCGGTCGTCGAGTCCGCGGGACGGAAGGAGAGAACCGATGAACGCTGAACTGAGAGCAGAGCGCCGGGCCGCACGCCGTGCCCGGCGCCAGGAGAATCCCCTCAGCCGGCTGATCTTCGGCCTCGTTCTGCTGACGGTCGGTACGCTCTTCTGGCTCGACCAGATCGGGAAGATCGACGCATCGGAGTATCTCCACCTCTGGCCGCTGCTGCTCGTCGCGATCGGGCTTTCGAGCCTCGTGCAGGGACGATGGGCGTCGGGAGTGATCTGGATGCTGATCGGCGCCGCCTTCATGCTGCCCGACAGCGGCTGGAACACGCTGCGCTACGCGCTCAGCCTCTGGCCGCTCGTCATCAGCCTCGGCGGACTGACGCTGGTCCTGCAGGCCGTGAGGAGCTTCCGCGAGCCGAACTCGTTCGACGCGATGGCGGTCATGGCCGGCAACGTCAGTTCCGCGACCGGGAGCGGCTCTGCGATCGCGGTGATGGGCGGATGCGAGATCGCCTACCGCGACTCGAAGACGACCACCGGCGACATCCATCTCGACGTGCTCGCGTTCTGGGGCGGGATCGACATCACCGTTCCGGCGGGCTGGCAGGTGGTCGATCACGTCGCCGAGATCTTCGGAGCGTTCGAGGACAAAACGGTGCCGCCGCGTGAGAATGCTCCGCGCCTGATCGTCCGCGGAAGCGCGATCATGGGAGGAGTGGAAGTGAAGAGTCTGGCGGAGACCGCAGCGTGAAGCGTGAAGGGGCACGCGTCGCCCTCTATGCGGGCGGCGCGTTGTTCGCGATGACCCTCGCTGGATCGGCGCTGGTGCTGGTCCGGCAGGGCGTCAAGCCGTTGACTGCGGCCGAGGTGTCGGTCATCCCTTCGGTGGTCCTCACGGTGATTGCGCTGGCCTCGCGGTTTCCGTGCAGCGCGATGCCGCTTCGCACGACCGGGTTCACACGGCTGCTGACGGCGCATCTCGCGTCGGCGATCGCTGCCGGCGGTCTCTGGGTCGCGCTGTGGAACTGGTGGCTGCCGGTCATGGCCGGCGGCTCGGTCGACGTGCCGGTCACGCTCGCCGTCGGTGCGTTCCTCTACGCGGTCACCGTCACGATCCAGTACCTCGTGCTCGAAGTCGAAGCGGCGCGGAGTGCGGAGGCGGCGGCGCTGCGGTTCCAGGTGCTGGCCAGCGAGGCGGAGTTGCGGGCGTTCAAGGCGCAGATCGATCCGCACTTCCTGTTCAACAGCCTCAACTCGGTTGCCTCGCTCTGCGGCTCGGAGCCGGCAGCGGCGAGGCGGATGGCGCAGCTGCTGGCGGACTTCTTCCGGCAGACGCTGAAGCTCGGCGCGCTCGACCGCATCCGTCTCGAGGACGAGATCGAGCTGGTCAGCCGGTATCTCGCGATCGAGCAGGTCCGGTTCGGCGAGCGGCTGAAGACGAACATCGAAGTGGACGAGGGTGCGCGGGACTGCACGGTGCCGCCGCTCATCCTCCAGCCGCTGGTCGAGAACGCGGTGCGTCACGGGATCGCGTCGCTCGTCGAAGGAGGGACGGTCGGCCTCTCCGCGACGAAGCGGGACGGGGTGCTGCGGATCCGGGTCGAGAACCCGGCCGATCCGGATCGCGACGCGCGGCGCGGTGAGGGGATCGGCCTGCAGAACGCGCGCGGCCGACTCGCTCTTGTGACGGGCGGGCGCGCAGCCGTCACGACCGAGGAATCGAACGGACGCTTCCGCGTCGACATCGAGATGCCCGCATGATCCGAGCTCTGATCATCGACGACGAACCGCTGGCCCGCTCGATCGTGCGCGAGTACCTCACCGCTACGGACGACTTCGAAGTAGTCGGAGAATGCGCGAACGGTTTCGAGGCGGTCAAGGCGGTCACCGTGCACGACCCCGACGTGATCTTCCTCGACATCCAGATGCCGAAGCTCGACGGGTTCGAGGTGCTCGCGCTCCTCGACCGCTCGCCGGTCGTCGTGTTCATCACCGCGCACGACGAGCACGCGCTCCGCGCCTTCGACGTGCACGCGCTGGACTATCTCCTCAAGCCGTTCGCGGAGGAGCGGTTCCGCAGCGTGCTCGAGCGGGTGCGGCAACAGGTCGCATCGCGCGAGCGCGTCCCGGTCGGAAGCCTCCCGGCGGCGCTGCGCAGCGGACCGCTGCAACGGATCGTGGTGCGCAGCGACGACGGGACGATCGACGTCATCCCGGTGACCCGCGTCGACTACGTCGAGGCGAGTGACGACGCGATCCTCATCGCGACTGCCGGGAAGAAGCTCCGCAAGCAGCAGCCGATCGGCGAGCTCGCGGAGTCGGTCGACCCGAACCGCTTCGTCCGGATCCATCGGTCGTACCTGCTGAACATCGACCGCCTCGAGAAGATCGAGACCTACGCGAAGGACAGCCGCGTCGCGATCCTGCGCGACGGCACGAAGCTCCCGGTGAGCCGCTCCGGATATGCGCGTTTGCGCGAACTGCTCTGAAGTCGGGCCGCCGCGATCCGTTCACCACAGAGGCACAGAGGACACAGAGATACACAGAGGGTGTTGCGCGGGTCGCCGGAGTCGTGCGTCGTCAGCAAGCCCTCTGTGCTCCTCTGTGTCCTCTGTGCCTCTGTGGTGAAC
>JBAQWH010000576.1:0-2574 GCA_049298815.1 Thermoanaerobaculia bacterium
GCGTAGTGCGCGCCCTTCGTCGTGGGACGGCTCTGGTGTGGCGCCACCCGATCGCCTGGCTCGGCACGTGGAGCATCAACGGCATTCTGCTGCTCGTGGCCTTCGCGCTCTATGTCGCGCTCGCCGAGGTGCTCGCCGGTGTTGCGCTGCTTGCGGTCGCCGCACTGCTGCAGCAGCTCTTCGTCCTGGCACGATGCACTCTCCGCGTTGCGCTGCTTGGCTCGGAGGTCGCGCTCGTTCCGGCCGCTCCCGTTGCTGAGGTCGCACCTTCTCAGCCGGTCGAGTCTCTTACGGTCGAGGTCGCGCAACAGGACGCTGCTTCTGGCGAGGTGCCGCCGGGCGAGGTCTTTGAATGACAGCCCGGGGAGTGAGTGGGAGCCCTGAGTGCCGAGTGCGTTTCGAACTGCCGTAGCACGCTGCCGGCCCGATGTGGCAACCTCTCGAGACTCAGGATCATGAACCTCTACGGGGAGCCGCCACCATGGTGAAGGTGTCATCGGGTTCGGAGCCGACACGAGACAAGTCGAAGCAGAAGTCGAGTCGCCCTCTGAAGTCAGGGGAGGTCGAGGCTCGCCAGCAGGCGTCCGGGGAAGCTGCTTCCCGGCTGATCGATCAGCGGATCGTCGAGCTCGGCGGATGGCGCGGAGAAACCCTGGCCCGCATGCGAGCGCTGATTCTCCAGGCCGACCCGGAGATGACCGAGGAGTGGAAGTGGATGGGCACTCCGGTCTGGTCGCACCACGGGATCGTCTGCACCGGTGAGACGTACTCGAAGGTCGTGAAGCTCACGTTCGCGCATGGCGCCAGCATTTCCGACCCGTCCGGCATCTTCAATTCGAGTCTGGAAGGCAACACGCGCAGGGCGATCGACCTCCGTGATGGGGAGAGGGTCGATGCACGCGCATTCAAAGCGCTGATCAGAGCGGCCGTGGCCCGCAATGCTTCCGTGTCGAAGAAAGGCAAGCCAACCGCGAGCGAAGCGGGGACGGCGAGACTCCTTTCAGGCGGCAATCCCCAGATCGCAAAGGCGGAGGGGGATACGCCGGTTCAGACGTACATCGAGGCGATGCCCGGCTGGAGGCGCGATATCGGCAGGCGGCTCGACGCGCTCATCACGCGGACCGTCCCCGACGTGCGCAAGGCGGTGAAGTGGAACTCGCCGTTCTACGGGATCGAGGGCCGTGGATGGTTCCTCTCGTTCCACATCTTCACCCGCTACGTGAAGGTGACCTTCTTCAGCGGCGCATCGCTGAAGCCGCTCCCGCCCGGCGGCACCGCGCGCAGCAAGGACTCGCGCTGGATCGACATCCATGAAAACGACGAGCTCGACGAGACGCTGATGGTGAAGTGGGTGAAACAGGCCGCCGCGCAACCGGGGTGGGTGCCGTAGCGCCCGTCGCGCTGAACGCGCATCGCCAGGGTCAGCGGCCGGATCGCGTTGCGCGACGCCTGCCGGTGACCATCGCCGCAAGCGCGTTCATGTCGGCGGAGTCGATGACGTCGTCGCCGTTCGCGTCGCAGCCCCAGCTACCGCGGTGAGAGCCGTTCTGCGCTCCGATGCGGGGCCCGACGCCGTCCTGGAGTTCCTCACGCAGCGCAGCGAGGTCGCTCGCGTTCACCAGCAGATTGCCATCGCAGTCGCCGCGGCGCGGAGTCGTGACCCGGTAGATGTCACGCGAGCTGGCGACGTAGATCGTTCCGTCCGGCGCCTCGACCACATCGATGAGCGCGTCGTGCAGCGTGTCGACGACGGTGATCGGATCGGGGAGCGGACGGACGTCGAGGTCGGCGAAGTAATGAACGGCGTGCGAGTAGAAGCCGGTGACGAGCACGCCCGCTCGCAGCTGATCGTTGGAGCCGGCAAGAGCGAGGGTCCCGGTCGGAACGATCGCCTCGTCCCAGACGTACGCCGGCGCGACGCTCTCCGGCCCGTGCAGCTCGCGACCGAACCACCATGGCCAGCCGCAGTTCGCTCCTTTCGTCACGATGTCGAGCTCGTCCTCCCGTCCGATCGGCCCGTTGTCAGGGATGATCAGCCTCTGGCGAAGATCGTCCCAGGCGAAGTCGAATGGATTGCGCAGCCCCTTCACGTACTCGACCGCCGCGCCGTCCGGATACACGCGCCAGACCCGGCCGCCGTTCCAGTTCGGCAGCTGCGCCGGGACGAAGCCGTTGTACTCGCCGATCCCGACGAACACCGATCCATCCGGCGCCACGACCGGGTTGCCGCCGTGATGTTCGGTCGAGACTCCACGCGACGGGTAGTCGACGTCGCACGCGAATTCGTGCAGGCGCGTCTCCGCGCCGGTGACGAGGTCGATACGCGACACGACATCGTGCGTGACGAGATCGCGCCGCTCGCCGGGCGACGTGTAGTGGACCACCGCCGTGCGATCGTCGATCAGCGCCATCCCCAGAAGACCGGAGTCGCCGAAGCCGATCGTGGCGACCTGCGCGATCTGCGTGCTCTCACCATCGACGAACCGAAAGATCGTCCCGTCCTGCACCGTGTAGTAGACGGTTCCGTGCGAGTCGATCGCGAGCGAGGTGAGGAACCCGCTGGCCGATCCGAGG
>JBAQWH010000577.1:0-1726 GCA_049298815.1 Thermoanaerobaculia bacterium
AGGTCTGCCCGTCGATCACCGCGGGGGCATCGGGGGCGGTTTCTGTCAACCGGAGAAAGTGCTCGAACATCGAAGACCGCTGCCGACGAATTACCAGCGCACCGCGGGAAGGTCAAGAACTTATTCAGTATTCGGCAGGAATGGCTGGGGATTCGTCTCTGGTTGACGCCGCAGCGAAACCCGACGACACTCCCGCGCCGTTGCGCAGAACGTTCTCTACAATGACAGATTCAACCATGACGGACCTGAAGAGAAAGCTCAAGGAAAGCCTCATCGAACGCCTGAAGTTCGACGACATGACCCCCGACGACATCCCGGATGACGAGCCGCTCTTCGCTGGGGGCCTCGGGCTCGATTCGATCGACGCCCTCGAGATCGTCGTGATGGTCGAGAGTGAGTTCGGGGTCAGCATCAAGAACGAAGGCTCGGCCCGCGAGCACTTCCGATCGGTCTCGACGCTCGCCGCCTACATTTCCGATCGCCTGGCCGAGAGCACGGCCAGGAGCTGATCGAAGGCGCCCAGGCCGAGCGGATGTCGACTTGAGCTGGCTTAAGACCCTCCCGCACCAGATCCCCTTCCGGGCCGCGTCCGCGGTCCTCGCAGAGGGGGAACGGACGATCGAAGGTGTTTTCAGCTGCACGGCGAATGACCTTCTGCCTCCCGAGCTGATGGTGGTCGAGGCGATGGCGCAGTTCGCCGGAGGGCTCGCGTTCCATCAGCAGCACGGTCACGGCTACCTCTCGGGGATCGACCGTTGCGAGGTCCGGCGTGCGATTCTGCCGGGCGAGAAGGTCGTGGTTCGCGTGACGCTCGAAGCGGAGTTCGGAGGGACGTTTCGGTTCGCCGGTACGGGCTCGATCGATGGAGTAGAAGTCGCGGCGGGCCGGTTTTATCTCGCATCTCCCGGCGACCGCGCGACCGTCTGAGTCGGCGTTCTGCCGTTTGAACGATGCGCAAACCGGATCTCGACACCCGCCTCGCCGTGACCGGCGCGGGGATCATCTGCTCGATCGGCAGGAACAAGGCCGAGGTGTGGGAGTCTGTCGAGCACGCGCGCGCCGGGATCGGGCCGCTGACGCGATTCCCGGGTGAGACCTTCCCCACCGACCTTGCCGCCGAGGTCACGGGTGATCTCGGTGCGCTGCTGCCGGTTTCGCGTCGCGAAGCGAAGCGGATGTCACGCACGGACCAGCTCGCGGTGATCGCGGCCGCCGAGGCGATCGAAGAATCCGAGCGTGGTGCAGCGTCTGCGCTTCCACGTGACCGGACTGTGGTCTCGAGCGGCACCTCGACCGGGGGCCTCTTCGAAGGCGAACGGTTCTTTGTCCGCCGCTCCCGGAGCGGGAGTCAGGCCACGGCGGTCTCGAACCTCGTGCAGCAGCCGACCTCCTCTCCCTCGGATGCGGTGGCCCGCGTCTTTGCGCTCGGAGGTGGTGTCATTTCGAATGCGACGGCGTGCGCGTCGGCGGGAGCCGCGATCGGGATCGCCGCGGACCTCCTTCGTGCGCGCCGCGCCGATGCGGTCGTCGCGGGGGGAAGCGACGCACTTTGCCGGATCACCTACAGCGGATTCAACGTCCTCCAGGCGGTCGATCCGCAGCCATGCACGCCGTTCGGGGTGGACCGGAAGGGCATCACGCTCGGCGAAGGGGCCGCGTACCTCGTCGTCGAGCGCTGGGACGACGCGGTCGCACGTGGCGCGGGCATCCTCGCGGAGCTCTGCGG
>JBAQWH010000578.1:0-11782 GCA_049298815.1 Thermoanaerobaculia bacterium
TTCGGTGCGGCATCCCACCCGCGCATCGCTGCACGGCCGAGACACCGACTTTTCGTTTCTTTGAGATTCACAAGTGAACCTCGCAGGAATCACGTTGGTCTGTCTTGCTTTCCTATTCAGTTGTCAAGGAACCGGCTTCGATCGCGAAGATCAGTGCTGAGCTCGACTCGTTCGCTTCGTGCTCACCGCTCATCCCGCATCCCCGCTTTCCGTCGCGGGCACTGAACAACGACTCACCAGGGTCGATTATTTCGATTTCGAGGGCTTTTTCAGCACCCGGTTTTCGCCGGATTTCGCTCGCCGGAACGACTGCTAACTGCGCCCGGAGGCGATCTATTTCCGCTCCCGCAGGGCGGCTCGTAAAAGAACCCGGCGCTGCTGGCGCGTCCGTGCTGCGGAGCTCGTCGTCTCGTCGCGCGGACCACCCACAACCACCCGCCCCCGGGTCACATTCCACGAATTCGGGAAAGTTCAGGGGGTCAGGAAAGCAGCACTCCGCCGAGCAGCTCAACCCACGTACACGTCGTCGATGATCCCGACGACGACAGACCGGACCGGGCCGTTCGCGGAAGCGAGAACCTGGCGGGCTCCCGTCCCTTCGTCGAGGACGATGACCCGCTCGCCGGCGCCGGCGCCGACCGAGTCGGCGGCGATCAGGTAGTCCCCCGTGGAGGTGCCGTCGGTGTCCGTCTTCTCGACGATGAGCAGCCGCTTCCCGTCGTAGAAGGGATGCTTGATCGTCCCGTGAATCTCGCCGATGACACGTCCGAGGATCATCGGTCGTCCCCGACGGTGATGTTGACCCCGTCGACGATGGCGATGATCGCGTGATCGACCGGGACGAACGTCGTCTCGAGCGCCATTGCGGCCTCGCGCCCGCCCTCGTAGGAGATGAGCTCGCCGATGCCCGCCATGCGCGTCGCGTCGGCCGCCACGATCGTCTTTCCCTTCGGCTTCAGCTCTTTGTCGAGCGGCTGGACGATGAGCATCGGCACGCCCTCGAGGCCCGGCGTGACGACGCAGTGGACGACCTGCCCGATGACCCTGCCGAGGAGCATCAGCCGATCTCCCCGTCGAGTTGCACGAGTTGCGCGGCGTCGAATCGCTGTGCCGCGACGATGTCGGACTCGAGCGCAGGGTGTGGCGCCGCGATGATCCGGAAGGCGAATCCGCTCGGCGGTGCCCCGTCCCATGTCCCGGCGGCGGCGACGCCGGCGGCGGCTTCGACGTCGTGGAGCGAGCCGGTCAGCACGGCGATCCCTTTGCCGTCGAGGCCGGAGTCGGAGAGCCGGAGCTCGGCGAGGTCGACGCCGGTCCCCTTGAGCGCCGCCTCGACTGCGCGGACGATCGAGGAAGCGGACGACGTCTCGACGATCAGCATCGAGGCGCGGGCAGGACGCTTCCCGCCGAAGACCGCCGCGGCCAGGGAAGGATGGATGTCCGGAAGGAAGGCGCTGTCGACGATCGACCCGCCGGTCACGGCGAGCGCCTCGTCGAACGACTCGCGGGTCGATGCGGTCGACCCGCCGAACACCACGAGGTAGCGGCCACGCGTCACCGTTCCCGCCCTGACGAATGCGATCGGCGCTTTCTTGAGGATCGCGTCGACGGCGTACACGCCCGCCGGGATGTCGGAGTATTCGAGGACCGCGAGCGCCGAGACTCTCTTCATCAGGTGATCCTGAAGTGTCCGACCAGCGAGCAGCGGCGCCAGCGCGAGAAGGACCTCGGGCCCGTCATCCCCTCGCCCGTCGGGCTGGCGATGGTGAACGAGCAGTAGCCTTCGCCGTCGAGGCCGAGCCCTGCCTGGGAGCGCGCGTTCTTGACGAAAATCGAGCAGTCCGACTCGCGGGCCATCCGACTCAGGTTGTCGAGGTTCTTCGAGTGCATGACCGCGGTGTGGCGGTGACCGCTCTCGACCTCGACCGCGAGGTCGATCGCGCGGTCGGCGTTCGGGACGCGGACGACCGGCATGACCGGCATCATCTGTTCGGTCCAGAGGAGGGGGTGGTTCTCGTCGACTTCGACGACGACGAGCCGCACCGAGTCCGGTGCGCTGATCCCCATCCTGCCGAGGATGACGTTCGCGTTCTTGCCGATGAGGGTCTTGTCGACCTTCCCACGGGTACGGGGGCCGCGCATCTCCTCGAAGACGACCTTCTCGAGTGCGGTGAGCTTCTCGCGCGGAATGACGACGGCGTTCTGGCGTCCCATCGACGCGATCAGTGCGTCGGCGATCGACGCGACGGCGATCGTCTCTTTTTCGTCGGTGCAGATGATGTTGTTGTCGGTCGAGGCGCCGAGGACGATGTCACGCGCGGCCTGGTCGATGTCGGCGGTCTCGTCGACGACGACCGGCGGGTTGCCCGGACCGGCGCAGATCGCGCGTTTGCCGCTTCCCATCGCCACGCGGACGACCTCGCCGCCGCCGGTGACGACGAGGAGGCGGATGCCGGGGTCCTTCATCAGCTCCTGCGCCGACTCGATCGTCGGGTTCGCGACGCCGGTGACGACGTTGGGCGGCCCGCCCGCAGCCGTGATCGCCTTGTTGAGGAGGACGATCGTCTGCATGCAGCAGTTCTTCGCGTACGGGTGGACGTTGAAGACGACGCTGTTCCCAGCGGCGAGCATGCCGATGGAGTTGTTGATGATGGTGGAGGTCGGGTTCGTGACCGGAGTGATCGCACCGATGACGCCGAACGGCGCCGGCTCGATGAGCGTCAGCCCGAAGTCTCCGGTGATGGCGGTCGGATCGAGGTCCTCGAGGCCCGCGCTCTTCTCGGTGACGAGGAGGTTCTTGACGACCTTGTCCTCGTAGCGACCGAGGCCGGTCTCTTCCCATGCGGCCTTCGCGAGCGGCTCTGCGTTCTCGCGCATGGTCTGGCGCATCGATTCGATGATGCGCGCCCGCTGCGCGAGCTTGAGCGTCGCGAACTGCTTCTGGGCGACCCCTGCCGCCTGTGCCGCTTCGCGGACCGTGGAGAAGATCCCCATGCCGAGAGCGGCCGCGGGAGGTCCGGGCTGCGGGGCCGGAGCCACCGCCGGCGAGGGATCCCCGGCGCGCGAAATGTCGCCGGCGATGCGCCGTGCGATCTCCTCGATTTCCTGATCGGTCAGCCGTGCCATCGGTCGCTCACTTCTTGTACTTGACCGAGTCGCCGACGTTCCAGCTGTCGACGATCGCCATGACGACCGAGTCGACCGGCCTCTTGTCGGTCGCAACGGTCTGGCGCGCCGAGCTTCCGGCGGCGATCAGGACGATCTCGCCCGGCCCGGCGCCGACGGCATCGGCGGAGATGACGGCGTTCCCGCTCTCGCGCCCTTCCTCGTCTAGAGGTTTCACCACCAGGAGCTTGAGCCCCTGCATGGTCTCCTCTTTTCGCGTGGCGACGACGGCTCCAACGACTCTTGCGAGTTGCATCGAGTTCTCTTTCCGTTGTGGCGGGATCCGACGCACGCGCCGGACCCCAAAACGTCAGCCGGCTACTTCTTTGCGGCGGCCTGCGTCTGCGGCCCGCGGCCGAGCGGCATGACGACGTCGACCTGATCGTGCGGACGCGCGATCACGTGGACGGCGACCACGTCGCCGATGCGGCCGGCGGCGGTCTGCGCTGCGTCACACGCGGCGCGAACGGCGGCGACATCGCCGCGGATGACGATCGTGGTGTACCCGCCACCGGTCTTCTCGTAGGAGACGAGCTCCACGCGCGCAGCCTTGACGGCGGCGTCAGCGGCTTCGACCACCGCGGCGAACGACCTCGTCTCGATCATTCCCAATGCATCTGTCATGACTTCCTCCTTGAATTTCAGAAACCGTCAGAAGGACGCGGCGATCGCATCCTCGAAAAGGGATCAGGCTTTGCCCTTGCGGCCGGCGATCGACTGGATCGCCTGTTCCGCGGCGCGGTAGCCGACGTCGATGTCGCGCTCTTCGCCGCCGAGGTAGACGCGGCCGAAGCTGCCGAATGCGCGGACCTCGAGGATGTTGATGTTCGCGGCCTTCTCGGCCTCGTTGGCGGCGATCGCTGCGTAGCCTGCCGGCGCCACCTCGAGCACGTACAGCGACTGCCCAGGGATGATCATGTCGCCGTGCCGCGTCCGGTTGATCAACTGCGAGTGGTAGTCCGAGATGTTGCGGATGACCTGGCTCGAGGTGATCTCCGGCTTGATGCGGTCCTCTTCCTTGAGGCCGAGTGATTCGAGAACCGCCCGTCCCGCCTGCCGGACGTCGGCCTGCGACTCAGAGTGAACCTCGAGCATGCCGTACTGGCGCTCGATGATCATCATGCCGGGCTTGACGTCGGTCGCCTTCAGCGCGACGTCGGTGATCCGCATGATGTCCATTCCGGGGGCGACTTCGACGAAGAGGGAGGCCTGTCCCGGGACCGGGAGGAATCCCTGCGCCACCGTTCCGAGGAACGAGGCGAACTGCGGCTGAAGGCTGTCGATGAACACGTAACACCGGAGCTCGCTCACGGTCACCTCTTTCCGTAGGCCGCGCGGGCCTCTTCGACGATCTTGACGCTGTTGGAGCTGCCGATGCGGGTGGCGCCCGCTTCGACCATCTTGAGCACGTCGGCATAGGTGCGCACGCCGCCCGACGCTTTGACGCCGAGCTTGCGCGGCGCGACGGTGCGGGCCATCAGCGCGATGTCCTCTGCGGTGGCGCCGCCCTTCGAGAAGCCGGTCGAGGTCTTCACGTAGTCGGCGCCTGCCTTCATCGAGAGCTCGCAGCCGCGGACCTTCTCGGAGTCGCTCAGCAGCGCCGTCTCGAGGATGACCTTCGAGAGGGCGCGCCCTTCGTCGCAGGCCTCGACCACGCCGCGGATGTCGCGCGCGACGAGCCGGTCATCGCCGCTCTTGAGGGCGCCGATGTTGATGACCATGTCGATTTCCTGGGCGCCTTCGCGGATCGCGCGACGCGCCTCGAGGGTCTTGATCTCCGGCGACTGGGCGCCGAGAGGGAACCCGACGACGGCGCAGACCTTCACGTCGGTGCCTCGAAGGAGCTGCTTGACCTTCGGGACCCAGGTGGGGTTCACGCAGACCGAGTAGAAGCCGTGCTCGCGCGCTTCGGCGCAGAGCTTTTCGATGTCCTCGGCGGTCGCTTCGGGCTTGAGGACCGTGTGGTCGATGAGCTTGACCACATCCTCGGGAGAGATGCCGCTGCTCTGCGCAGGGGCAGCCGTCGGTCCGCTCTGCAGGATCTGCCTGACGCGATCCGCGATGCGGGCGATGTCGTCGGGTGAGACTTCCTTGCCGCTGGTCACGCCGCGGGCTCCTTTGTCGAGGTCGCGAATCATCTTCACCCGTGCGCGGTGGCGATCGACCGTGCAGTCGGTCTCGAGGAAGACCTGCACGATCCGCCTGGCGGTCTGGAGGTCGACCTGGCCCGCGCCGAGGGTGAGGACGTTCGCGTCATTGTGCTCGCGGGCATTCCGCGCGAGCGCTTCATTGTAGACGGCAGCCGCGAGAACGCCGGGAACCTTGTTCGCGGTCATGGCCGAGCCGATGCCCGCCCCGTCGATCATGATCCCGAAACGGGCCTGTCCGGACGCGACCGCCTCGGCCACACCGCGGGCGATCTTCGGGTAGTCGACGGCGTCCTTGCTGTGGGTGCCGAGGTCCCGGATCGAATGACCCTGTTCCCGGAGCCAGACTTTCAGTTGTTCTTTGAGCTCGAATCCGCCGTGATCGGCGCCGAGCGCGAGAGAGAGGGTGCGAGGTCTGCTGGAGTCCACGATCGTCGGAGGGGGCGCGAGTCGCGCAAGGGCGGGAGGATAGCACAGCGGCCGGGCAGGCCCGGCCGCTGTAGAAGAGGGACTTGGAGTGCGGGGATGAACCCCGGCGATGCTCCCGGCTGCTACCGGCGCACGACGCGCCGGCGCTCCACCGAGTCGGTGATCGGCTTCCAGACCATCAGGTCCGGGCTCGTCCAGATATCCGAGCGGTAGTAGCCCGCATAGCCGCCGAAGATGACGAAGTTGTTCGACGACGGGTCGTACGCAAACATGCCGTTCTCGCGGGCGGGAGGGACGTTGGACGGCGAGAGCCGGGTCCACGCCGTTCCGTTCCACTCCCACATGTCGTCGCCGTAAACCTGACGCCGGATGGTCTCGTCGATCTGGTCGACACGGATGCCGCCGAACAGGATCGTCCGGCCGGTACGAGGATCGATCGTGGTGAGGGCGCCGTACCGCTCACCCGGGGTCGTGGCCACGGTGATCTTCGTCCAGCCCTTGGTGGTGTCGAACGACCACATGTCGCCGTAACGGCGTACGGTGTCCTCGGGACGCGGGCGCCCGAGGCCGCCGTAGAGGACGACCTTCTTGAGGGAGGCGTCGTACCACATCATGCCGAGACCGCGGGCATCCGCCTTGTCCTTCTTGATCTGCGACCACTTGGTACCGTCCCAGAGCCACGTGTCGTTCTTGTACTCGTAGGTCTCGAGGCCGCCGAAGAAGACCGTCTTCTTCAGCTGGGGGTCATAGGCCATGTGGGCGAAGCGGCGCGAACCCGGCTTCTCGCTGAGGTTCGTGAAGCTCGCCCAGGTCGACGCATTGACGTCGAACTCCCACATCGAATCGCCGGCGCAGTTGAGGACGACCTTGTTCCGGTCGCTGTCGAAGACGGCGAGCGGCATGCCGCAGTTGGTCGGGGCAGGATCGGCGGCGAGCTTGTACCACTGTCCGTTCCGGTACTGCCAGAAATCGTCGAGGTAGCCGGTGCCATGCTGCTCGAGGCCGCCGTACATCCAGATCGATTTCGTGACGGGATCGCTGACGAACGCCGCCAGCGAGCGCGGCCGCGGGCGGGTGATGTCGGACGGAAAGGTCCAGTCCCCGCCGGCGAGGACGTAGGTCGCCCCCGTCGGAGGGTCGCCGAGGGTGGCGGCGCCCACCATGATGACGGTGCTGCGACCGAGGTCGTACGTCATGGCCTGACCGTAGATCTGGTCGATCTTGGTGGTCGTTTCGAGGACGTTCCAGGCGGTCCCGTCCCAGGTGAAGGCTACGTCGGTGGTGATGGCACATCCGCCGCCGACGAGAAGGACGGTGCCCGCGTGGTCCATGTAGACCATCGAGCCCTCGTTGACACAGAGAGGCATTCTCTCGGGGGTCAACTTCGTCCAGGTCGCGTCGCCCGGGTTGTAGGCGTACATCTGCGTCACGCTCTCGGCATTGAGGCCGACGAGAATCGTCTGGTTGCGGGCAGCGTCGTACGCGAGGATCGGCCGGGTCACATCGGGCCCCGACGTGGCGCGCTGCTGCCAGGTCGTGCCGTCGAACTCCCAGGTGTCGGTGAGATCGTCGAGCGATAGCTTGTCTGCGGAGTAGCGCGTGCCGCCGAATAGAACGACGCGGTTCCGCACGCGGTCGAACGCCATGCCTGCGAGCTGGCGGGCATCGGGAGCGGTCGCGGTCGTGACCTGCGACCAGTTGCCGTTCTGCCACGTCCAGGTGTCGTTCAGGTCGGTCGTGCCGTTGGTGCGCCCGCCAAAGAGAACGACGCGCGAGCGAACCGTGTCGGTCACCATCATGTGGGCCGCGCGGGCAGAAGGCGAGTCCGCCGGGAACTGCTGGATCCAGCGGCTGCTGCCGAAGACCCAGGTCTCACCGATCTCATGGCTCACCTGCGTGGCATGGTCGAACGGGGCAAGCCCGCCGAACAGGACCGTGTTGCCGGCAGACGGGTCGTACGCCATCCGCGCCTGCGTGCGGGGCGAAGGGTTGGCGAAAAGTGTGGTTGAAACGGCAAGCGACGCAAACAGCGTGACCAGGAGACGTTTCCGCGTGAGAACGCTCATCCGTGAAGGTGCCTCATTTCGCAGGTTAACTGTTGATGCACCGCGGGTTGTCCGCGCGGCGTGCGGCGTCGATCCCGAACCCGGTGGATGCGGGACAAATTCCGAATTGCAAGTGTGACGGGCGAGCGCGAAAAAGGAAACGCGCCGGGGGACCGGCGCGTTGGCGGAGAAGCGGCGGCGAGAGACTACTCGCCGGGCCTGGGATGGACGCCGTACTGCTCGGCAAAGCCGACGAGCTGCTGCTCGACGTCCTCTCCCCCGCCGCCAAGGCTCGTCCGGATCCGGTCGATCTCGGCCAGGTCGGCGTCTTCGAGCGCGAAACCGTGCGCCTCGAGCGCGGCCTTCGGATCGTCGATCAGACGCCGGCGAAACTCGGGATGCTCGATCGCACGGCGCACGACGGCACCGATCATTTCATTTCGCATTTTTTCTGCCTCCGCGAATCCGAAAGAGCAACAGCAGTGCCGGGAATCGCGGAGAGCGGACTTCAGTCCGCAGCAGCGGGACTTCAGTCGCGCTGCCGTCGCATGGCAATCAAAACATGGCGTCCGGACTGAAGTCCGGACGCGGCGGACTGAAGTCCGCTCTCCGGCTCTTCTTCAGTCTTCCCGGCGCAGCAGCGTCCCGGACCTCTCGACGTCCTGCCTGCGCTCGCGCCTCGCCACAAAGGCCTCCTCGAACGTCACCTGGGCGATGGCAGTCACCGGGATGGCCAGAATCGCGCCGAGGATCCCGAGCAGCGACGCCCCCGCCATGAAGGCGATGAACACCGCCAGCGGCGAGACCTGGACCTTCTTCGCCATCACCCTCGGCACGAGGAAGAGATTCTCGGCTTTCTGCAGAAGCACGGCGAACGCGAGGACGGACCAGAACTGCCACGGCGAGCTCAGGAGCGCAATCGCCAGCGCAGGGACCGCACCGATCGTCGGCCCGATCACCGGAATGAGCTCCCCGATTGCCGCGATGATCGCCAACGGCAATGCATACGGAATCCGCAGCGCGGTCAGCCCCGCGAAGGTGGCCACCCCGATGATCAGCGACAGCAGCAGCTGCCCGGCGAGCCAGGAGCTCATCCGCGACGCGATCCGGTTCAGCGTCCGCCTTCGCTCCCCGCGCACCCGTGGGGGATAGATCAACAGGAAGGTGTTCCGCAGCCGGGACGCGTCGATGAGCATGTACGCGATCATGAAGAGGATCGCGATGATCGAGGCGCCCACGGTGGCTGCGCTCCGGACGAAAAAGAAGACGCGCGACCGCGGGACGTCGATGCCGTCCCGCAGCTCGGCGCGGAAGGTCTCGACCGGGACGTAGCGCCCGAGCGGCTGGAGCACGTTCTTCTCGATCAGCGCCGGCAGTTTCTCGGCGAGCTCCTGACTCTCGGCGATCAACGGCGGCACGAGGAAAATCGCCAGCAGCACCACCGCGACGAGGAACGGCAGGTAGACGAGCATGACGGCCGCGCCCTGGCGAATCGGGCGTTTGAAGTAGAAGCGCCAGCGGACCCGGACGCGCCAGACTGCCGGCGAGATTCCGGCCGCGAGCACCGCCGCGACGAAAACCAGCAGCAGCACCTCGCGAACGGCCCAGGTGAGCGCGAGGACGATGCATGCGGCGATGACAATCGCCACCTTCCGCGCGAAAACGCCGACTTCTCCGATCCGCTCCCGCTCCAGCCGCACGGCGTTATCCGAGGTACCGCGCGATCGCTTCTTCGATCTGCGAACGGGGTACGGCTCCTGTCAGGCGCCCGGACTCGACGCCGTCCTTGAAGAAGACCAACAGCGGGATGCCCTGGACGCGGAACTCCGTGGACGTGCGCGGATTCTCGTCGACATTGAGCTTCGCGAAGCGGATGTCGCTGCGCTCCCCCGCCAGCTCTTCGATGACCGGAGCGATCGTTCGACAGGGGCCGCACCACGCCGCCCAGAAGTCGACCACGGAGCGACCGCTGGCGACCGCCTCCCGGAACGTCGCATCCGACAGTTCGGTCACTCCGCACCCGGCCGTGAGCGGCTCGCGACACTTCCCGCAGACGGCGGTCTTTCCGGGTTGCAGAGCCGGAACCCGGTTGGCCTGGCCGCACGAACGACAGCGAATCACATCGGGCATGGGGCGGGACCGTTGCGAAACGCGCGCCCGGGCCGCCGCCTCCGGGAGGGCCTCCGGCGAGGGCGCTTGAAAACGCACGGCAGAGCGTGCTACCAAGGGGTTGCCGTGATCCGCACCGCCTGGCCAGCCGACCTTCCTTCGCTCCGCGAGCTCTTCGCCGGTGCGAATGACGCTCCCTACGATCTGGCGCGCGTCGCGGAGGAAAAGTGCTTCGGCCACGGCCTCGCGGGCGCGCCGACCGCACGCATCTTCGAGATCGACGGACAGGTCGCCGGTGCCGCCGTGACCTGCGGCCGCTACCTCCGGATCCTCATCGTGGCTCGCGAGCACCGGAGGAAAGGCGTCGGCAGCGCCCTGCTGGCCGATGCGGAGTCCGCCGGCGCGAAGGTCATCTTCTCCGAGCCCGGCAACTACTTCACGCCGGGGGTGGTGACGACCGATCCGGTCACTGCGCGCTACTTCCACTCGCGCGGCTACATCGAGACGCGGTGGACCCACAACCTCGAGGTCGGCCTCGACGCGATTCCCGAGGTCACCGGTGCGATCCGCGGGTCGCACCGTGAAGCCGACCGCCTGCTCGAGTACGTGGAGAGGGAGTTCGGACGGATCTGGCGGTTCGAAGCGCAGAAGGCGTTTCACCTCTCCCGTCCGGCCTTCTTCTACGCCGAGGAGAACGGTGAGATCGCCGGCTTCGTGGTCCACGACGTCAACAATCGGGGGCTCGGGTTCTTCGGCCCGACCGGCGTCTCGCTGTCGATGCGAGGTCGCGGATTCGGGCGGACCCTCCTGCTCGCCTCACTCCGCGACCTGCGCGAGATGGGGTACTCGCGGGCCGTCATTCCATGGACCGACGCGATGGAGTTTTACGAGAAGTGCTGTGGCGCGGAACCCGCACACCGCTTCATTGCGTTTGCGAAACAGCAGCCATAGACTCCGCGCCGTGAAAATGGAGCCGTTACGCAGCGGCAGGCGGCGGCAGCACTTTCTCCCCCTCGCAATCGGGCGCAGCGGCGGAGTCGTGCTCGCCGCGATGGCCTTCTGGTTCTTCAAGAAGCAGGCTGGCTACGTGGCCGGCGGACACGCTGACCGGATCGACGAGAAGATCATGCAGTCAGTCCACCGGATCGACCATCCGGCGATGCACCGGACGATGCATGCTGCGACTCAGCTCGGGACGCACGCTGCGATCGGCACGGCCGCGGGGCTCGTCGCGCTCAAGATGTTGCGCGAAGGGCGAAAGCACGACGCGTGGACCGTCGCGGTATCGACCGGTGGCGCGATGGCGATCAACACGCTGCTCAAGAACGTGTTCCGCCGCCAGAGGCCGCAGGAGCTCGCACGCCGGATCAAGTTGCCGCGCTCGCACAGCTTCCCCAGCGGCCACTCGCTCCTGTCGGCGGCGACGTACCCGATCATCACGCATCATCTGGTCGAGCGCCGCTCGCTGAAGACGCAGGCGATCGCCCACGCCGCATCCACTGCGGTCGTGCTGAGCGTAGGATTCTCCAGGGTGTACTTCGGTGTTCACTTCCCGTCGGATGTCCTGGGAGGGTTCGCCGCTGGACTGGGATGGCTCGGCCTGACCTCGCTGACGCACACGGCCGCCGAGGCCACGGACCGCAAACAGAAAAACTGAGCAGAATGGACGTCCGGCGGGTCCGATGCGATGGCATCGGCCGGTGGTCCTTTCTTCTCACCGACCAGGCACAGGAAAACGAGCAGGAAGTCAGACATGTCATCAGCGACCCCCTTCGGCGCGAACATCGCCTTCATCGAAGACCTCTACGAGAAGTACCGCAACGACCCGCAGTCGGTGAGCGTCAGCTGGCGCGAGTTCTTCGCGGACTACGAGCCGCAGCCCGACAC
>JBAQWH010000579.1:0-1605 GCA_049298815.1 Thermoanaerobaculia bacterium
GTGCGCATCCGCGCCGGCGCGGGAGATGCCAGCCAGGCCCCTCCGGTCGTCGCCTCGGCACGGGATGCCGCTGAGCTCCTCGGAATCTCGCTCGACATCCTCGGACAGCCGTGGGCACGCGCGGATCACATCTATGCGGAAGCGTTCGAGAGACTGGCCGGCGATATCTCGGCGGATCTGCGCTGGGCGAGGCGGGCCGCGTATGGCGTCATCGAGAGTCCAGGCGCCGAGCTGTTGAGCCGGATTGCGGACGTGCCGTCTTCGTTCCGTTGCGACGGCGGGGACTCGTGCCTCCCAGCGCTGCGGAGGCTCGCCGCGGTCGACGAGTCGATTCATCTCACGTTGATCCGCGGCGTCTCCCCCCTGCAACGCCTCTCGGCGCTCGCGCCCGTTCTGACGGACGACGAGGTTTCGGAAGCGGTCGCGGCCGAGCGGATCGTCGCCACGATGGACGCCGGCAGGACGATCACCCTCGTCGAAAATGCGGAGGCGGTGGATGCCGCCTCCTGGCGCGTGATCGAGATCGCCAGCGCTGCAGGACACGGGGTCTGGATCACCCCGCGGGGCGCGACCCCGCTTCCGCGTCCACGCTGGTTCGTGATCGCCCCGGCGCTCGCCGTCCGGGCTGCGGTCGAGGCGCGGGTCGCGAGCGTTGCTGATCCCGCCGCCTGGCTCGACGACCTGGTCTTCTCACCGAGGTTCCTTGCGTATGTCAGGGAGGGTGACCTGCCGGGGGGGAGGGTCCCCGCGATCGAGGCGCTGGGGGAGCCGAAACGATCGTTCGTCGGTGCGCTGGCGCTCGTCGGTGGCCGAGTTCCGCGCGACATGGCCATCGGTTTCCTCGAACACTTTCTTTTCAGCGGCGAACTCGAGGAACTGTGTGTTCCCGGCGTCGTCGAACTGCAGGACGGCGCCCTGACATTTGCGAGTGAAGACGCACGGCGCGAGGCGCTGTCCGTGATCCCCGCGGCCTCGCGCAGCGCAATCTGCAGGGTCGCGGCGACGCTCACGGAGGGCGTGACATCGGCGCTCCTCTGGCACGAGGCGGGCGAGCCGGGTCGTGCGACGGAGATCCTGGCGCGCGCGGAATGGCCGTCATCCCAGGCCGCTGTGGAGGCGTTGAGCCATGTACCGCGTTCGCTCATCTCGCCGGCGGTCGCGAACCGCTTCGCACACGCGCTCGTCGACTGCGGGCGCTACCGCGATGCGAAGGCCGCCGCGCTGCTGGCAGGGCCGGAAGAGCGGGAAGTGGTGCTCGCGCTCGCGGAGCGCCGGAGCGGCGACTACCTCCCTGCGATCGACCGGCTCGCCCGGATGAAGGAGCGCGGATTCACGTCTCAGCTCCTGTATGCCGAGTTGCTGCGGCTGACCGGGAGGTACGAGGACGCCGCCGTGGAGCTCGCGCTCTGCAGGCCGGCTACCGACGACGAGCGCGTTCGACACGGCTACGAAACGGCGGTGCTCGCGCTCGACTGTGGCGTGCAGGGTTGCGAGGGGTGGATGTGTGAGCACTACCTCGCGCATCGGTTCGCGACCTACCGGTCGCTCTCTCAATCGCGTTACGGTGAGGCGGCGGCGCATGCGCTCGACGCGGCACGGTGTGCC
>JBAQWH010000580.1:0-10787 GCA_049298815.1 Thermoanaerobaculia bacterium
GAGCACCGCCATCCCCGCGTACCCCGTGCAGAGCTCATTGAAGTTTGCGGGGTAGACGTAACGCTGCGTTCGTGGATTTCCGAAGTAGTTCGGAACCAGGAACGGAGGGAAGGCTTCGCGCGTGGACCAGTGGGAGAGGAGGAGATCCGAGCTGCGGATGTCGTGCATCCGCTGGCTGTGAGGGAGGTACCGATAGAACGGCAGGAGGAGCGGTGCCGCCAGCAGGGCAGCAAGCACCACCGCCGTCGCCGTTCTCAGCAGCGCCGGCCACGTCCGCGCCGTGAACAGAACGTACCCTCCCGCCACGAGCAGGACGTGCAGCATCGACTCCGGATGACCGCCCGTGAAGAGAGCCAGCAGCACGGCCAGAGTGAAGAGGAACCTCGTCCGGGTTGGACGCTCGATCAACTCTCCGAGAGCGAAGAGCAGCAGCGGGAGCAGGGCCGTGACGTTGGTGATCGGAAACGCAACCCAGGCGACGGAGAAGACGCCGAACGCGAAGGCCGTCGCACCGAAGATTGCCGCCAGCTGCGAGACCCCCACCCGCCGCTTCAGGAAGAGATACATCCCGCCGAACGCGATCAGGTACTTCGCGGTCATCGTGAACGCCTGATAGGCGAATCCGGAGAACGGCGCAGCGAGGATCTCGATCGGATAGGCGAAGGCGTTCTGGAGGTTCACCCACAGCGGCGCGCCGGACGCAGCGAAGCGGTTGAGAAAAGGAGCCTGGAGGTTGGCCAGTGCTCCGCGCACGGCGGCGCGCCACGGCACCAGCTGCAGGACCGGGTCGTTGAGAAGGTTGTTGCTGATCGGCACGTACCAGTGGCGCATCGGCCACCACGGCGGAGCCAGTGTCAGGAAGTCGAACGGGAGGGGAGCGTCGTTCCAGAGCCAGCAGGGGGCCATCCAGAGGACGGTCAGCGCTGAGCCGATGCGGATCGCAATCCGCGTCTCGAGGTCGGCTTTGCAGACGGCGATCGCGACCTGTGCCAGGAGGACCGGCAGGAATACCGCGAGAACGATCACACTGGCAGCCTTCTCAGCTCCGTCATCGAGGCTCTCATGATACGGAGGTATGCGGGGACATCGCCATTCGCGGTGATTCCGCTCGCGGTGCGGCCTCGGGCATCACCACGGTGTGCGAAGTGCCGCCCGTATACTCCTTTCCGATGCCTGCCGGGCCATCGACATCGGTTGCAATGTGCACCTACAACGGCGAACGCTTTCTTTCCCGGCAGCTCGAAAGCATCGCCCGGCAGACGCTGCTCCCCTCCGAGCTCATCGTCCGCGACGACCGTTCCACCGATTCGTCGCCGGACATCATCCGTGCCTTCGCGGCGCAGGCGCCGTTCCGCGTGCGGCTCGAGATCAACGAGCGTCGCATCGGTTCGACGAAGAACTTCGAAGCCGCCATCGGCGACTGCAGCGGTGAGCTCATCTTCCTCGCCGACCAGGACGACCTCTGGCGTCCTCAGAAAATCGCGGCGATGCTCGGCCTGTTCGATTCGGATCCGGCCATCGACTGCCTCTTCTCCGACGCGCAGATCGTCGACGATCAGGACCGCGCGACGGGCATGACTCTGTGGCAGCACATCGGGTTCACGCCGCAGCAGCAAAGCGACGTGCATGCCGGTCGTGCCTTCGAGCGACTGGTGATCCGGAACGTCGCCACCGGCGCGACGATGGCGTTCCGATCGCGATGCCGGGCGCTCGTCCTCCCGATCCCCGAAGCGCATGCGGTGGTCCACGACCGATGGATCGCGCTTCTGGTCGCCGCGGCCGGCCGCATCGACTGTGTGGCCGAGCCACTCATCGACTATCGCCATTACCACGCGCAGCAGATCGGCCCCGGCCCCCGCGCGGGCTCGCTCGGCGCGCGAATCCACGACATCGGAGAGACCGGGCCGCGCCTCTTTCGCGAATGGGCCGGGCAGCTCGACCTCGTCCTGGAACGGCTTCACGACAGAGACGTCGTCCTCGGGGAATCGCGAAGCATCCTGATCCGCGATCGGATCCAGCATCTCGTCACGAGGGCCGAAATGCCGGCGTCGTTCACTCGCCGACTCCGACCCGTCGCGAACGAGCTCGCGAGTGGTCGCTACCATCGCCACTCGAATGGACTGCTCAGCCTCTTCAAGGACGTCTTCCGGGCTTACCCGCGATGAGCACCGAGACGATCCTGACGTTTCTTCTCGCCATGGCGGTCGTTCCGTCGATCGTCGATTGCGGTGTGCGCCTTTGCCTGGCCATCGCGGCGCGCAGCGCGTCGGAAGACGTCGAGGGGCGCCCGGCCGGCCCGTGCCTCGTCATCGTGCCGGCACGGAGCGAAGGGGAGGCAGTCCGTTCGACGCTCGAGAGCTTGCGATCTGCGCTGCGGGCCGGAGACGAGGCCGTCCTCCTGCTCGATGGTGCTGATCCCGTTGCAGCGCGAATCGCTGAGAGCCTCGGCATCGAGGTCTTGACGAAAGAGCCTCCCGGTCCGACGAAGGGAGCGGCGCTCGCGTGGCTTGCCGCGAACCATCGCGAGCGACTCCTCTCGTTCGAGTCGGCGATGGTCCTCGACACCGGCTCGCGGCTCGCACCCGACTTCTTCGCTCGCATGAGATGGCCCGCAGGTGCGCAGGCCGTGCAGGCCTGCCTCACCGGCGAAGGCGGCGGAGTTGGCGAGGCAGCCGCACTCTCGGAACGCCGCGCCCAGAGATGGGAAGACCGAGGTCGCGTCGCGTTCGGATGGAGCGCGAGACTGCGCGGCACCGGGATGCTGCTCACTCCCGAGGCCTGGCTCGAAGCCGTCCCGAAACTCCGGACCAAGGTCGAGGACTGGGAGCTGACGCTCCTCCTCGCGGCGGCTCGGCGCCGGATCGCACTCGCACCAGCGGATGCCGCCGTCTTCGACCTGAAGCCGGAGGACCTCGACGGGGCCGCGGCCCAGCGGGCCCGGTGGCTGGTAGGACAGGGGTCGCTGTTCGTCCAGCACTGGCGTTCGCTCGTGCGGCTCGTCGTCGACTCACCGTTCGAAGGAACGGCGTTCGTGACGGAGCTCTTCAGCAGGCCTCGATCTCTGAGCGCCGTGTTCCGCCTCGCCGTGGCGACCCTGCTCGTTCTGCTCGACCGCTCCCCGGCGGCGATTGCATTCGCAGGGCTGATCGTCGCGACGGTCGCCGCCGACGTTGCGCTGCTATTGAAGGGAACACGCGCAACCCGATCGGGTGTGCTGCTGCTCGCCGCGTGGCTGCGTGCGATTCTGCTGTTGCCGTCGGCGTTCGGCAACTGGCTCAAGGGAAGGCATTCGTGAGACTCGCTCTGCTCACGTATCGCTTCCCCTGGCCGGTGCACACCGGAGACCGCGTGCGCGCCGTCCGATGGCTCGATGCGATGCTGCCGCTCGGTGAGGTGACGTTGATTGCACCCGACGGCGCCCTTCCCGACGCATACCGCGCGGTCAGGCACTTGCCACTTCGTCGTTCGGCAGGTGCGCTCCTGACGGGTCTCGCACGTGTCGCTGCGAACCGGTTGCCACTGCATGTCCTGACCGCCGGCGCATACGACTGGCGCACGGCAATCCGGCGGGGCGAGTCGGAAGGGCGATTCGACGCGGCGGTGGTGCTTTTGTCGCGCTGCGATCCGTGGACCGGAGAGCTGCGATCCGGCCGCCGCGTGATGGACGCCATCGATGCTTCCTCCCTGAGCATAGCGATGCGGTCGCGGTCGGCGAACGGATCCGCCGCTTCGCGATTCTGGCGGCGCGAGTCGAAGCGTTCCGCAATCCTCGAAGCTTCGTTTTCGTCGAAGTACGATTGCGTCATGGTGGTCAACGATCGCGAAAGGCAGCTGTTCGGTGAGCGGGCCATCGCGGTCGGTTCCGGCGTGCGGCTTCAGCCGGTGACCCGCGAGGAGCGCGACTTCGACTTCGGATTCTGGGGACGCCTCGAGTACTTCGTGAACAGCGACGCCGTCCGTGAGTTGCTCGACGTCATCTGGCCCTCGATCCGGTGCGAGCTTCCCGAGGCCCGGCTGCTGATCGCCGGAGCGGACGTTCCACCCTTCATCCGCGCCTGGGACGGACGGTCTGGAATCACGGTGATGTCGCCGTTTGACGATCGTGCGGCGCTGCTGCGCCGGGTGAAGGTGGCGATCTTCCCTCTCCGCAACGGGACCGGCGTCTCGAACAAGATCCTCGAGGCGGGGGAAGCCTCGTGCGCGATCGTGGCGACGCCCGAGGCATTGAGCGGACTCGATGATCTGCGACCTGCGGTCGTGCTCGCGCAGTCGGATGCAGAGCTCGCCGCGTCGGCGACCTCGCTCGCGCGCGACCCGCAGCGAGCGCGACGACTCGGAGAGGAGCTCCGACATCTCGTCGAACGGCAGCACGACGCATCGTCGTCGGAGGAACGGCTGCGCGCCGTACTGACGACGCGGAGCTGCGCATGATCCACCCGCACTCCTGGGAACGGACGCTGCGGCTGCTTCTGCTGATCGCGGGTGACTGCGCAATCGCGGCCTCGGCGATCGTCACGTCCGTGCAGTTGCGCCGGCACGTCGCGGTCCCGGGAACCGAGGGGCTGCTGCCGCCGGACAAGTTCCCGCTCGATGCGCTGAACGTCGGGCTCGCGATCGCGACGCTGGTGATCAGTCTCGCGGCGACCGGCTTCTACGCGCAGCGGGTCACGGCACGACACCGGCCGATGCTCGCCGCTGCGTTATTCGCGCAGGTAGCGCTTCTGGCACTCGCCTCCACCTTCATCGAGAGGCCCTACCCCCGGACGATTCTCCTTGCGCTGCCGCTGCTCGAGAGCGGTCTGGTCGTCGGATGGCGCAGGCTGTTCTCGCTCGTGTTGCCGCTGCGGAAGCGGCGGGCGATTCTCGTCGGTTCCGCGGCCCGGGTCCGCGAGTTCCTGGCGATCTTCGCGCAGCAGCACGACGTGCGGGTCGGCATCGACGGCTATGTCGCCACACCGGACGAAACGCCGGACGATGCCGGGAGTGCAGGGCACGACGTCCCACTTCTCGGACGCATTGGAGATCCCGGGGTCGATGGAATCCTGCGTCGATACGAAGAGGTGATCGTCGTTCCGGGCGATCCGTTGCTTCGCCTCCACCTTTTCGAGGTGCGCGGGCCGGCCGGCTATCTCGCCGTGCCGTCGCACGCGGACGCGTTGATCGCGAACCCGAACTTCGCATGGATCGGCGATCAGCCTCTCATCGAGATCGCCGCGCGTGGTGCCATGGGGCCTGGACAGGTGATCAAGCGGATCATCGACCTCGTCGTCGCGGTGGTGCTCGCAGTCCTGCTGTTGCCGCTGATGGTCGTGGTCGCCGCAGCGATCGTGATCGACAGCGGACGGCCGGTCCTTCACGTGCAGTGGCGCTGCGGGCGGCTCGGCGTGCTGTTCCCGATCCTCAAGTTCCGCACGATGCGCACGTCGCACGACGACGATCCTCGGCTCGCGGTCAGCGAGGATGCGCGGGTCACGCGGGTCGGCCGGCTGCTGCGCCGTCATCGCCTCGACGAGCTTCCGCAACTGTTCAACGTCATCCGCGGCGAGATGAGCCTCGTGGGACCGCGACCCGAGCGCCTCGAGATTCACGACCAGCTCTGCCGCGACGTCGAGGGATTCTCGCTGCGCCTCCTCGTGCCTCCGGGCGCCACCGGGCTCGCGCAGATCTCGTCCGACTACGAGACCGCACCCGCCACCAAGCTCCGTTACGACCTGAGCTACATCTGCTCGTGGTCCGTCTGGCTCGACCTCAGGATCCTGCTCCTGTCGGTCTCGACCTCGCTCTCGGGCAGGGGAGTCTGATGGCGGCGGCGTGCTGATTCCTTTGTGGCGATGGCGTCTCCGCCATCCGTTGCGTTTCGCGCGGGCGCTCGTGCCGCGAGTCGTTCCGCTGCGCGCGCGGGCCACGATCGTCCACACGCTTCGGCCGGATGGAGCGCGCTCGTGGCCGTGGGGAGACCCAGCGGTCTGGCGCGAGGAGCTCGCTGCGTATCCGCCGCACGGAGATCCATCCCCTCGGCCCGATGCACCGCTCGTCTCGATCCACGTCATTGCGTACGGCAACGCCGTGATGACGCAGCTGTGCGTCGAGAGCCTCCTTCGCCTCACCGACTATCCCAACTACGAAGTCATCGTCGTCGACAACGCTTCCCAGGATGGGACCGCTGACCTCCTGGTGCCGTTGACCGGCGATCCGCGGCTGCGCCTCGTCGTGAGGGAGACCAACGCGGGTTTCCCTGCAGCCTGCAACGAAGCGATCGCCGGCAGCCGCGGCGAGGTGATCTGCATCCTGAACAACGACGTCGTCGTGACGCCTCACTGGCTCTCGGATCTCGTGGCACATCTGCAGCTCGCGCACGACGTCGGCATGGTGGGGCCCGTGACCAACTCCAGCGGGAACGAAGCCCGTGTGCCCGCGCGCTATCGCTCCTTCACCGAGATGCTCGCCGAGGCTGAAGTACGCCGGACCGACCGACGTGGCGAAGCCTTCGAGATCCCGATGCTCGGGCTCTACTGCGTCGCGATGTGGCGGCGCGTCTGGAACGAGGTCGGACCGCTCGATGAGCAGTTCGAGATCGGCATGTTCGAGGACGACGACTACGCCCGGCGGCTGCGCCAACGCGGCTACGGACTCGCGTGTCGTGAGGACGTGCTCGTGCACCACTGGGGCGGAGCGGCATTCGGACTCGCCGGGACGCGGCGCTACTTCGAGATCTACGCGCGCAACCGGGACATCTTCAGGAGAAAGTGGTCAGGCTAGAAACGGCCCCGTGATGGGGGTCCTGCTCTGAAATGAGCAAGCCCACGTCACCCTCTCCCGGCGGGAGAGGGTCGACGAACACCTGCTGCGACGCGCTGAGCTCGAACCTGCGTCGAGGGTGCAGCGCAGTCAGGGGTTCGTCGGGGTGAGGGGCTGTCCTTGGTCGAGGCACCAGGGTCCCCTCACCCCGGCCTGATGGTGCTGCGGAGTTCGGGTCAGAGAGCGAGCTTGGTTCGCGCAGCAGCACCACCAGGCCGACCCTCTCCCGCCGGGAGAGGGTACCCGCCGGGCGCCGAACACAGTTCGCTCTGTTGCGATAAGACCGGGCGCCTAACCTAATGCCATTGAGGCTAAGGAGTGATGCTCTCCGTCTGCGCGAAGATCCGTGCAGCCGCGTCGCTCATGGCCGGGTTGAACGCCACCGCACGCATCGCGTTCTCGCGCGCTTCCCGTTTCCTGCCGATCGAGAGCTGCGTCTCCGCGAGACTGACGAGGAGCTCGGGCGTCGGCTGATATCGCACCGCCGTCCCGTACGCCTGGGCCGCATCGAACTCGCGGCCGACGAGGCGCAGGTTCGCGGCACGGATCACGTGCAGGTCGGCATCCATCGGAAAGCGCCGCGCCCAGGGCTCGAGCTCCTCGGCATTCCGCCGGGCCAGCTGCCCCGCCATCTCACGCATGGTCTCCTGGCCGCGGTACGCCTCGCTCGTCCTGTCCGCAATCTCGCGTTTCTTCAGGTTCATCGCGTACGACGGCAGCACCCTCACCGTGATGAGCCAGAGCGCGGCTGCGACGACCGCGAGCGCTGCGAGCTGTCTAATCGCGCGCATTTCTGCTCCAGCCGACGGTCAGTCCCGCACAGACCGTCAGCAGCTGCAACGTGCCGGCGAGGCGCATCGGGAACTGCAGGAGTGCGAGGACGAAGAGCGCGGTGAACAACGGCGCCGCGACGAGCCGGGCGCGCATGAACCTCTCGTCCTTCGCATCGCCCGGTGTCCGCCGGAACGAGATCGCGAAGCCGAGCGCCAGCGCGCCGGCGAACAGCAGATACCCGATCACTCCGGTCTCGGCCGCGATCTGCAGGTGATCGTTGTGCGCATCGACGAAGTAGTCGATCCAGCCGCTCGTCGGAACGAGAGCCGGATGGGCCTGCGCAGCCTCCACCCGGTACTCGTAGTAGTTCCTGCCGAAGAGTCCGGGCCCGACGCCGAGGATCGGGTGATCGCGCACCATCCCGACGGCCGCGAGATTCGGTGCGACGCGCCCCACCAGCAGCTGGTCGAACCGGCCCTCCTGCAGGTTGCGCCAGACGTCTCCGCCTCGGGCGCGCAGCCCTGGATGGAGAAAGAACGCTGAAGGGAGTGCGACGAGCAGCAGGAGCACTCCCGCTGCGCCGCTCTTCCAGGAGTGAATGAACCCGAGGATGAAGATCGCGGCAGCGAGGGCAGCGATCGCCGTGAGGGTCTTCGTGGTGAAGATCGCGACGACGAGGATCGTGGCGCTGATCCCGAAGAGGAGCCTGCCTCGCCGGTTGACCGCAGCGAGCGCGGATGCAATCGCGAGAATCGCCGCCGGGACGAGCAGCGTGCCGAGGTCGTCGCGGTTGCCCATGAATCCGAACGGGGTCACGCGCATCAGCGAGGCCTCGGAGAAGTCGCCGAAGATCGCGCGGGCGAAGCGGACGTCCCAGGCGTGCCGCACTTCCACGAACACCGCAACCGCATTCACCAGCGCCGGGGCGATGACCACCCACGCGACATCGAGCGAGCGGCTCCGGCCTCGCTCCCACGCGACCAGGTAGATCGCGACTCCCGCGACGACCGTCATCAGCGAGTCGCTGCTCACCCGTCGATCCGGAGAGAGGACCGTGACGATTGCGGTCCACAGCAGGACGAGGAGCGGAAGCGTGAGGTAGGGATCGCGCAGGTTCCAGCGGCGGTTCGAGTCGAAGCGACCGAGGAGTGCGGCCACGATCAGCAGCGCAGCGAGGAGAATCCCTTCGGTGTGGAAGAGGACGAGTTTGGGAAGCCGGAAGGCCTCACGCCCTGCAATCGAGACCCAGAGAGGGACCGCGACGGTGAAGAGCGCCGCGATGGGCCATGCTAACCTGACGAGAAGGGGCGACTCGTCACGTGCTCGTGTCGCAGTGGCTCTCTTCATTCGGCCGACCGGGCCCGCGGATTATACGCGTGCTCTGCCTTCATGCTGACCCGACAGACTGAGACTGCGACTCTCCTGTTCGTCATCGGGACTCGCCCCGAAGCGATCAAGCTCGCGCCCGTGATCCTGCAGGCGCGAAAGGATTCGTCGCTCTCCGTCAGAGTCTGCGCAACCGCCCAACATCGCGAGCTGCTCGACACGGTGTTCACCACGTTCGGCATCGAGCCCGACGTCGATCTCGGCGTGATGACGTTCGATCAAACGCCTGCCGTCGTCGCCTCGCAGGTGGTCAGCGCCGTTGCTGGGGTAATCGAGCGCGAGCGCCCTCAGTGGGTCGTCGTCCAGGGGGACACGGTCTCCACGTTCGCCAGCAGCCTCGCAGCGTTCTACAGCCGCGTGCCGGTCGCGCACGTCGAGGCCGGGCTGCGGACCAGCGATCCGCTGACGCCCTGGCCGGAGGAGATGAACCGGCGGCTCACGACCGGAATCGCCCGGCTCCACTTCGCTCCGACCGAGGGGGCGAGGGCGCACCTGCTCCGCGAGGGAGTCCATCCGGACGCGATCGAGGTCACAGGGAACACCGTCGTCGATGCGGTCCGCCTGATCGCGGAACGGAGCACCAACGGCGGCACTGGATCGCTCGTCGATTCGGTGGTGCCGCAGGATGGCTCGCGCATCGTCCTCGTCACCGTGCATCGCCGCGAGAATCTCGGAGCCCGGCTCGACGCGGTCTGCTCGGCTCTGCGGCCGATCGTCGAAGCCGTCCCGGATGCCGCCGTGGTGATCATCAGCCATCCGAATCCGGCGGCTCGCGCGTCCGTCAGCCGCTTTCTCGACGCCGGCCCGGCCCACCAGCGCATTCGCGCGGTCGAGCCGCTCGACTACGGATCGTTCCTCGAGCTCCTGGGGCGATCGCACGTCGTCATGACCGACTCGGGCGGGATTCAGGAGGAGGCACCGATTTTCGGCAAGCCGGTGCTCATCCTGCGCGACCTCACGGAACGCCCCGAGCTGCTCGCGTCGGGTTCGGGGCTCCTCGTCGGGACCGACGCCGAGGCCATCGCCAGCGGATGCATCCGCCTCCTCACGGACGATTCGCTCTACGCGGCGATGAGCCGCACCTCGAGCCCGTTCGGCGACGGTGGAGCGGCGGAACGGATCGTACGGCGCCTGCGGCGCGAGCTCTGACCGGGATTTGCTGCTCGAACTCGACGGACACACCAAGACCTGAAATCGGGAATTGTGCTTCCCTCTTTTCCATTCTTGAGGTTCAATTCTGAGCCGCAGCGTCTCCCGGAGAGATGGGTGAGTGGCTTAAACCAACGGTTTGCTAAACCGTCGTAGGGCGTAAAACTCTACCGAGGGTTCGAATCCCTCTCTCTCCGCCAGTTTTTCCCTCCTCGCTGCCCTCTTCCCCTGTTCGCCATGCCGGCCTTGCTGCGCTTCTGCCGGAGGTGCGTGCGCCGTCTCGGTGCGCCGCCCCGCGTCCGCAGGACCGCGGGCATGCTCCTCAAATGGGTGATTCTCCGAATAACCCGGCACATTTCGTGCTCGATCGTATTGCCCATGACTTCGGTGCGCGGCACCGAGAACAGCGACTGATTCTGACCCCGTAAGGAGACACACATGGCAACGAGCAAGCGCGGTTTTGCATCGATGGATGCGGCGAAGCAGCGTGAGATCGCGAGCAAAGGTGGGCGGGCCGCACACGCCAAAGGCACGGCCCACGAGTTCACCTCGGACGAGGCTCGCGTTGCAGGCCGCAAGGGCGGCGAAGCAGTGAGCCGCGATCGCACGCACATGGCGACGATCGGCCGCGAAGGTGGACACAGCCGCGGAGCGCGCGCACGTGCGACCTCCGGCAGCAC
>JBAQWH010000581.1:0-4270 GCA_049298815.1 Thermoanaerobaculia bacterium
AGGTCGAAGCTCCATCCGGCCACCCGTCCCGACGGGTACGTCACCGCCGTCCGGTTGCCGTCGCGGTCGTACGCGTAGCGCGTCGTGTACGTGCCACCAGCCACCGTCTTGGTCTCCCGGATCAGCAGCCCGCGCCGGTCGTACGCGTAGGCGGTCGATCCGGTCGGGTCGGTCCCGGTCGTCACGCCTCGTCCGCTGGCAGCCCGAGCTCGCGCTGTCGCTTTGCGAGCCGCTGGAGGAAATCGAAGGCGATGCCGCCGCTGCTCTTCCGGAGCGTCATGACGTAGACCGCGATCGCGATGGCGCCGCCGATCCAGGCCAGCGCGCCGTAGCCCCGCTCGTTCGGGTAGAACGGCCAGAGCATGAACATCAGCGCGCCGGCGACTCCCGCGACCAGCAGGAAGATCCGCTGCATGCGGGGACTGTCGACGTCGCGATTGCACTGGATGGTGACCGTCCCCTCCCCTACGCTGGCGCTCCAGGAGAGCGTGCACTCGATCCCGCCCGAGGTTGGAACGCCGCGCCGGAGCGGCAGGACGAAGTCCTTCGCACGCTCGCGGGAGGCCGTCATCTCGCCGCCGTAGAGCTCCACGAGCTCGCCGATCGTCTCCTCGATCCCTTCGACCGGGATCCGGTCTTCCTTCATCTCGACCGGTTCGTTTTCGGTCATTCGTCTCTCCTGAGCCACTGCTTTCTGAGTCCGGACTCCGCACTGATGCGCAGCTGCACCGAGGTCCCGGGGTCGGCTTCCGCCACTGCCGTCAGCGATCGGAGCAGGCCGCCGCGGGAAACGACGATCTCGAACGATGAATCCCGCGCGACGCCGCGGAGCGCCACATTCAACGCCGCCTCCGTTGCAGTCCGAGACCCGTCGACCGCGACGATCTCGTCTCCCGGGAGGAGTCCGGCCTTCATCCCCGCCCCACCGCGGATCGCGCTCTCGACGACGAGCGATCCGGGTTCGGACCTCAACCGCAAACCGAGGCTGATGCTTTCCGGGTTTCTCGGCGATGCGCTGAACTCGAGTCCCGCGGTGGCCAGCAGGCCGTAAGGCAGCGGGTCGGTCCCTTCGACGAATCGAGCGAAGAAATCGCCCACGTCGGCGATCGTCGCGACGGCGCGCTCGAAGCCGTCCTCCTCGAGGCCGCGTCCGGTCGCGCCGTATTCGTTCCAGAGGAATCGGACCACGTCGTCGAGCGACTTCGCACCGCCAGTTCGCTGGCGAATCGTCAGGTCGAGCATCAACGCGACGATCTCCCCCTTGTTGTAGAACGAGAAGAACGCGTTCGGCTGGTCGTGCATGTGCGCGGGCGACGCGAGCCAGCCGTCGAAACTGGCCTGCGCGACCGACAGGTGCTTCCTGGCCGGCGAGTTCTCGAGCGTCTCGATCTCCGTCCGCAGATGCTCGACGTAGCGCTCGACGGTCCAGACGCCGGAGCGCACCATCGACAGCTCTCCGAAGTACGACGTCATCCCCTCCATGACCCACAGGAGCCGTGTCGGCGTCGCGTTCCAGTAGTCGTACGGGTGGAAGCGTGCGGGGACGATCCGCTTCACGTTCCAGACGTGAAAGAGCTCGTGCGAGCTGATCGAGAGCGTCCGGTCCCAGCCGAACGAGCCGGGGCCCGCGCCGAGCAGCGCATCGCGCCGCAGGACGATCGAACAGGAGTCCTCGTGCTCGACGCCGTGCCACTTGTCGGCGACGTGGAAGAGGAATCGGTACTCCCGGGTCGGAAGTCCGCCGAAGAGCTCGGCCTGCGTCCGAACGAGCGCGCGTACCGGCTCGACGAACTGCTCGGTGTCGATCCCCTCGTCCCCGACGAAGACGAGGTGGATCATCGACTCCGCTTCGTTGAACGTGTGGCGCGTCATCGCAGGGGCCGCGATCACCGGTGAGTCGACGAGATGGTCGTAGTTGCGTGCTTCGAACGAGCCCTCGTCGATCCGCGGCACCTGGGTCTCGATCCGCCAGTCAGCAGGAGCGGCGATCGTCAGACCATGAGGCTCCTCGCGGAGACCCTCGACGAGCATGAAGAGGTTCGTGCCGTTGAAGTAGGCCTCGCGCTCGTCGAGGAAGCTCGAGCCGGCGTCGAGGAGCCCGGCGTAGAAGCGGTATCGAACGGTGATCCGCTCGCCGGCGCGGGCATCGACACGCCAGGACGTCAGGCCATCCTTCCGCATGGAGCGACTGACGTCAGAGGCGTCGGTGGCCGACCAGTCGCGCACGTTCGCGGCGTAGTTCTGGATCAGGTACCGCCCAGGGCGCCAGGCCGGCAGCATCAGTCGCGGGGCGTCAGAAGGGGCGTCGAAGGTGATCGCGATGTCGAGGAGCCGCTCGTTCGGATCGTTCCAGGAGACGAGGTAGTGAGGCATCGGGGGGATTCTATCCGCCGGCATTCACGGCATCACGCGAATGTCTCAGTTGTCTCGTCCCTGAATCTGGTACCGCTGCATCTTCGCCTTGAGCGTGTTCCGCGCGAGGCCAAGGCGCCGCGCCGCCTCGCGGATGCGGCCGCCCGACTGAGCCAGAGCGCGGGTGATCAGCTCCTTGTCGAGGCCGGCCAGCTGCGACTCGTAGTGGTCGCTCGTCAGATCGACATCAGCGGCGGCTTGTTCCTGCGCTCCCGGCCCGCCGCCTTTTGCGAGTACCGCGGCGGCCATCGCAGTTCCACCGAAGAGCGCGGCGATCTCGTCCCTCGTGATGGTCTCACCGTTCGCCATGACGATGGCGCGGTGGAGGGTGGCCTCGAGCTCGCGCACGTTTCCCGGCCAGTCGTAGGTATGGAACATGTCGATGATGCCGGGCTGCAGGCGCTTGAGGTCGAGGCCGAGGTCCTTGCAGATCTTCCGCATGAAATGTTCTGCGAGGACCGCGATGTCCTGCTTCCGTTCGCGGAGTGGCGGCAGGGTGATCGGAACGATGTTGAGTCGGTAGAAGAGATCCTCGCGGAAGGTGCCGTCGAGGATCGCGCGCTCGAGGTCGAGGTTCGTCGCGGCGATGATCTTCACGTCGGTCCGGATCGTCTGCACGCCGCCGACGCGCTCGAACTCCTTCTCCTCGACGACGCGAAGGAGTTTGGCCTGCATCGCGAGGCTCAGCTTGCCGATCTCGTCTAGGAAGATCGTGCCGTGATGCGCCAGCTCGAAGCGGCCGAGCTTGCGACGGTCGGCGCCCGTGAATGCGCCCTTCTCGTGACCGAAGAGCTCCGACTCGGCGAGCGTCTCGGGGAGGGCTGCGCAGTTGAACTTGATGAACGGCCCGTTCCGCCGCGGTCCGACGTTGTGGATGATCCGTGCGACCAGCCCCTTGCCGGTGCCCGATTCGCCACGGACCAGCACCGTGGAGTGCCCTGCCGCGGCCTTCCGGATTGCGAACTGAATTCGCGCGACCTCGTCCGACTCGCCGACGATCGAGTCGAGATGCTTCTCGACGAGGAGCTCCTTGCGAAGGGTCTCGTTCTCGGCCGACAGCCGCGCGCGGGCTTCCTCGAGCTCTTCGTAGAGCCGCGCATTCTCGATCGCGATGGCCGCCTGGTCCGCGAAGGCCTCGAGGAACGTCAGCTCCCTGTCGGAGAAGAGATTCCGCGCCTGACGGTGATCGACATAGATCGCTCCGCCGATCCGCTCGCGGATGATGAGCGGCACGCAGGCGATCGAGAGGATGTGTTCGGCACTGACCGACTCCGAGGCCGAGAAGCGCTCGTCCGACCCCGCGTCCGCACAGACGATCGCCGCGCCGCTCTGGATGACTTCGCGCACGATGCCCTGTGGTGAGCTGCGCGCATCCGCCGCGTCGGAGATGTTGCGCGCGATCCTCGTTCGCAGCGCGCCGGTGATCGGGTCGAGGAGCAGGATCAGGCCTCGCTCGGCCCGCAGCCGGCGGAGGCAGATGTCGAGGACGCGATTGAGAACCTCCTCGACCTGGAGGGTCGAATTGATGATCTTGACGATCTCGTACAGGCCGACGACGTTCTGCGCGGCCGCCTTGCCTGCGGGTCGGATCCGGAACAGGGCACCACGAGCGCGCTCGAGATCGAGCGCCGCATGGAGTCGCTCGAACACCCCTATGGCTCCTCGGATGACCTCGGTGGCCTCGTCGGGCGATTCGTGCAGGAGTCCGATGTCGAACAGGACCCTGGCGGTCTCATACGGACAGTCGAGCGCCTCGAACTGGCTGCGGGCCGACTCGAACCGTGCGAATGCAGCCTCCCGGTCGGAACGGCAGACCTCGATGCGGCCCCTCACCCACTCGTTGCGGGCGGCCGTGTAC
>JBAQWH010000582.1:0-1636 GCA_049298815.1 Thermoanaerobaculia bacterium
TCGACGGCGTCGGGATGCCGGCCCGCTGCGGGATCGGGGCGAGCAAGCTGGCGGCGCGCATCGCCGCGGAGCTTCCGAAGTCTCCGACGATCGTCCCGGCCGGCGAGGAGGCCGCCTTCCTCGCTCCCCTTCCGCTCGCGCGGCTCGCTCCCGAGCTCGATGCGGCCCTCGCACTGCAGCGCTGGGGTCTCAAATCGATCGGAGACCTCGCGCACCTTCCGGAGCCGGAGATCGCCTCGCGTCTCGGTGAGCTCGGACGCGAGCTTCACTACGCGGCACGCGGCATCGACCCTCGTCCGCTGATCCCGCGCGCGATGCCGCCGGAGTTCCGGGAGGGGATGGAGCTCGAGTGGCCGCTCGTCGCACTCGAGCCCTTCCTCTTCATCGCGAATGCGGCGCTCGACCGTCTCGCGCAACGGATGGAGATGCAGGGGTTCGCGTGCAAGCGGCTCGAGCTGACGATGACCCTCGAGCCGGACGGCTATCACTCGCGCGGCATCGACCTCCCGGCTCCGACGCGCGACGTGAAGACGATGCTCACGCTCCTCCGTCTCGACCTCGAGAAGACCCCGCCGGGAGCGCCGGTCGTCGGCTTCACGCTCGTCGCTCATCCCGATCGCCCCCGTCGCGCGCAGCTCTCGCTCTTCGGTCCGGCCGCACTCTCGGCCGAGAAGCTCGCCACGACGATCGCGCGCCTCGTCGCGCTCCTCGGCGAGGACCGGGTCGGGATGGCGATGACGGTCGACGGATACCTGCCCGAGCGATTCGCGATCGGCAACTACGCCCCTCCCCCGCCACCCGAGATAAAACGCCGGCCGCGCAAGAGCCGGGGACTGCTGGCGGTGAGGACCTTCCGCCCACCGCTCCCGGTCGACGTGATCACGCGGGCTTCGCGCGACGACGAGCCGGGCGACCTGCAGATCGCATCGATCGAAGCCGTCCCCTCGGCCGACCCCAGGCGAAGCGCCGACGTGACAGGTCCCGTGCGCGTGTCATCCGGTCCGTGGAAAGTCGAGGACGGCTGGTGGAGCGACACCCCGGCCAACCGCGCCTACTGGGACGTCGAGCTCATCCGCGGCGGGATCTTCCGCGTCTACCACGACAGCGCAGAGAAAGGATGGTTCGTGGATGCGAAGTACGACTGATAGGACGAATGGGACGAATAGGACCAATAGGACCTATGGGACCCACCACCCGGAGACCGTCCTATTCGGGCGGGCGGGTTCCTATTGGTCCTATTGGTCCTGTTCGTCCTATTAGCCACTCCCCACTCCCACTCCCCAATGTCCTCACGAAAGCCCACGCGGAACTTCGATGCGATCCGGATGACGTACTCCGCGCCCGGAGCGGAGAAGGAGAAGATCCGGCAGCGCGCGACTCCGAAGAAGAAGCCGGAAGTCCCGCTCTCGTGCGAGTACGACCACCTGCCGTACGTACGCGAGACGCTCGGGCCGGAGAGCGAGTTCTCGGTCGACGACGGGGGGCAGCGGACGGGGAGTTCCTCGGTCCCTCGGTCCCTCGGTCCCTCGGGGGATGACGGCGAGAACGCTCGCCCATCGCACGAGTCCCAGGCCTCAGCTCCACACTCCCCGAGGAACTCCGAGGAACCCCGAGGAACCCCGAGGACCTCAGGGAC
>JBAQWH010000583.1:0-5426 GCA_049298815.1 Thermoanaerobaculia bacterium
CCGCCCACCACAACGGATCCTCGCGCCGCGTCGATGTGCTGCAGATACTTCTCGTCTGGGAAGGCGAACAACGGCGCAATCGCGGCGAGTGCCTCGCGCGCCACCGCGACCCCGGCTACGGCGCTCACGCTCCCCTCCTCGGCGGCAGCGTCGGGCCAAAGCCGGCGTTCTGTCGCAGCTCCTCCGCCGCGTTCGGGCTGTCACCCGCGATCGCCTCTTCCCGCTGCAGTGGCGGAAGGACGTACCGATCGTCGAGGTTCGCCAGCGCCGTGAGCTTGTAGATCGCCTCGGCGTCTTCCGGGGTCAGTTTCGCTTCGCGCAGCATCTTCTGCACGAGCGTCGGATCGACGTCGTCGAGCTCTACCGAGCGCTGGTACCAGCGCACCGCCATCAGCCGCCTGAGCGACGAGCGGACCACGTCGACGTTCCCCGCGCTGAACAGATTCGCCAGATATCGGACCGGAACGCGGGCCTCGTCGATCGCGCCGAAGATTCCGTCTCCTCCCGCGCGCTCATAGACCCCCTCCACCATCCTGCCGATCACCGGGACCAGAGGCGGCACGTAGAAGAGCATCGGCAGCGTGCGGAACTCCGGATGGAGCGGAAGCGCGAGCTCCCACTGTTTTACGAACTTCCAGACCGGCGAGGACTGCGCGGCGTTGATCATCTCGCTGCTGATGCCGTTCGCCTCCGCCCCGGCGATCACCGCAGGATCGAATGGATCGAGCAGCATTGCCCGTTGCGATTCGACCAGTGCCTCGGCCGGAACCTGCGCGGCCTGCTCCATCCGTTTCGCGTCGTAGAGCAGCACGCCTGCGTAGCGGATCCGTCCGACGCAGGAGTGGAAGCAGGCCGGCGCTTGTCCTGTCTCGAGTCGCGGATAGCAGAGGATGCACTTCTCCGCTTTTCCGGTCTTCCAGTTGTAGTAGACCTTCTTGTAGGGACAGCCGACGACGCAGGCACGCCATCCGCGGCATTGATCCTGATTGACGAGGACGATGCCGTCCTCTCCGCGTTTGTACATCGCACCCGACGGACACGACGCAACGCAACTCGGGTTGACGCAGTGATTGCAGATGCGCGGGAGGTACGTCATCGTCATCCGTTCGATGGCGAAGAGCATCTCCCTCTCGGCCGGATCGAGCGAGGCGAGGTTCGGATCGTTCTCGGCGTAGACCTCAGAGCCGGAGAGATCGTCGTCCCAGTTCGGCCCCGCCTCGATGTCGATGTCTTCGCCGGTGATCTGCGAGACCGGACGCGCGGTCGGCTGCTCGTCTCCCGGCGGCGCGTTGAACAGATCGCTGTAGCGGTAGGTCCAGGGCTCGTAGTAATCGTCGAGCCCCGGCTGCCGCGGGTTGTAGAACAGCCGGAAGAGCGCGCTGGCCTTGCTCTGGGCTCGCAGCTGAAGGCCGCCGCCGCGTCCGAGCTCCCACCCGCCGCGCCAGGTCTCCTGGTCTTCCCAACGCGTCGGATACCCCGTGCCCGGCTTGGTCTCGACGTTGTTCCACCACATGTACTCGGCCCCCGGACGGTCGGTCCAGAGGTTCTTGCAGGCGAGACTGCAGGTGTGGCAACCGATGCACTTGTCGAGGTGAAACACCATCGCCGCGTGCGCCCGTACGTCCATGGACCGATCTGTCCTCACCATTGCGGCGTCCTCTCAGTCTTGCGGACCACGACGTAGGTGTCCCGGTTCACGCCGGGAGGTCCCCAGTAGTTGAACGAATAGGTGAACTGACCGTAGCCGCCGATCATGAAGATCGGCTTGAGGCGCGCGCGCGTGAGGCTGTTGTGTGCTCCTGCGCGACGCGGTTTCCCGTCCGGAGAGCGGACCATCGTCTTCGGCGTTCCGATCGTCCGTTCCGTGGCGTGGTAGATGAAGCACATCCCGCGCGGAATGCGCGCGCTGACGCAGGCGCGGCTGACCACAACGCCGTGATCATTGAAGATCTCGACCCAGTCGTTGTCGCGGATGCCGAGCAGGCCGGCGTCGCGGTCGTTCATCCAGAACGGTTCGATGCCGCGCGACAGCGTCTCCATCCGCAGTGTGTCGCCGTACGTCGAGTGGATGTGCCACTTCCCGTGCGGGGTGATGTAGTTCAGGACGATCGACCGGTGATCGACCGGCGTGCTGTCGAGGTCACCGAGGCTGTCCCGATCGGGCCGCGGCTTGAACGTCGGCATGTGCTCGCCGTAGGCGCGATAGACCTCGTGATCGAGATAGAGATGCTGGCGGCCGGTGAGCGTCCGCCAGGGGATCAGCTCCTGAATGTTCTGGGCAAACCCGGTGTACGTCTGCCCGCCTTTCGTGATTCCGGTCCAGAAGGGACTGGTCAGCACACGTCGCGGTTGCCGGATGATGTCCTCGAACGTGTAGCGCACTTCGCGCGTGTCGGCGGCGAGATGCGAGTGATCGCGCCCGGTCTTCTCCGACTCGGACTCGAACGCGCGAAACGCGAGCTCACCGTTCGTCTCCGGCGCAAAGTGCAGAATCGCGTCGCAGACCCAGCGGTCCTCGCGCAGCGACGGGTAGACGCTGCCATTCCAGCTCTCGGTCGGACGGTTGGTGACGTACGCGTCGTAGAGATCGTCGACGGCGAACTTCGTTCCGTGATGCGCGAGACCGGCGCGGAACTTCGGTCCGAGCGAAACGAAGCGGTTGTAGATGGTGGTGTAGTCGCGCTCGACGACGGCGACGTTCGCCATCGTCTTTCCCGGTACCGGCTCGCACTCCCCTTTCGCCCAGTCCTTCACATGTCGCTGCGCGACCTCGGCCGGCGTGTCGTGTTGAAGCGGCGTCAGGACGAGATCCTCGACCGGCTCCGTCATCGAGCGGGCGGCCAGCTGCTGCGTGTGCCAGGCGAGCTCGCGGAAGATCTGCCAGTCGCTCTTCGACTCCCAGCAAGGCGTGACCGCAACCTGAAGCGGATGGATGAACGTGTGCAGATCGGTCGTGTTGAGGTCGTCCTTCTCGTACCAGGAAGCGGTCGGGAGGACGACATCCGAGTAGAGCGCCGAGGTGTCCATCCTGAAGTTCAGGTCGACCACGAGATCGAGCTTTCCTTCGGCGGCCGCCTCACGCCAGATCACATCCTCGACGGTCCCTTCTGCGTCCTGGGTCGCGCCGACGGCGTTCTTCGTGCCGAGGTAGTGCTTGAGGTAGTACTCGTGGCCTTTGGCGGAGGCCTGCAGGGCGTTGCCGCGCCAGATGTACCAGACGCGCGGGAACGATTCCGGATTGTCCGGATCCTCCATCGAGAAGCGGAGCTCGCGCTGCTTGAGCTGTTCGGCTACGTGCTTCGCAACGTCCTCGGTCGATTCCGCTCCAGCGGCCCGCGCATCGGCGAGCACCTCGTGATTGGGCCTGTTGAACTGCGGGAAGCACGGCAGCCATCCCGAGCGGACCGCCTGCGCCTGCCGGTCCGCAGTATGACCGCGTGCCATCGGGTGCTCCCGATCGCTGACCGGACAGACCTCCTGGAACGGCCGGTCGTACCGCCACTGGCTCGAATGCATGTAGTGGAACGACGGCGCGTTCTGCAGGCGTGGAGGAACGCTCCAGTCCTGCCCGAATGCGATCGGCGCCCACGAGGCGACCGGAACGAGCTTCTCCTGGCCGACGTAGTGATTCCACCCGCCACCGTTCTTGCCGATGCAACCGGTGATCATCAGTGCGGTAATGCAGGCGCGGTAGATGAGATTGTTGTGATACCAGTGGTTGGCGCCGGCGCCGATGATGATCGAGCAGCGGCCCTTGCTCTTCTCCGCGGTCGTTCCCCACTGCCGCGCGAAGCGGATGACGTCCTCGGCGGAGACGCCGGTGAACTGCTCCTGCCAGGCCGGCGTGAACGGCTGCGAGGGATCGTCGTAACCGCTCGGCCACTGCGCGTCGGGAGCGTCGCTGCCGAGATCACGCTTCACGCCGTACTGCGCGAGAAGGAGATCGAAGGCGGTCGTGACCAGCCGATCGCCGTCGACGGTCGCGATGCGGCGTGAGGGGACGCTCCGCATCCATCGACGTGCGGGACCGGGCTCGCTGAAGTCGTCGATCGCGACGTTGACGATCTCGTCGCTCCGTCCGGCGAGCGTGAGCAGCGGCGTGTACTCCTCGCCGGTTCGGGAGTCGCGACTCTCGAGGTTCCACTGTCCTTTCTGCTTCTGCCAGCGGTGTCCAACGGTCCCCTGCGGCATGCGCAGCTGGAGCCCTTCGTCGAAGACCAGCATCTTCCAGTCGCCCAGTTCTTCGTCGCTGTTCTCCTCGAGAGCAGAGCTGCGCAGCAGCGAGCCGGCGCGAAAACCTCCGTGCCCGTCGGGCTCGAGCTCGACGAGGAACGGACCGTCGCTGAACTGGCGGAGGTAGTCGTCGAAGTACGGCACCTTCCTCTCGACGTGGAACTCGCGCAGAAGGACATGTCCGGCCGCCATCCAGAAGGCGCCGTCCTGTCCCTGGTGGATCGGAACCCACTCGTCGGCGACTTTCGAGGTCTGGCTGAAGTCGGGTGAGAAGACGACCACCTTCGCCCCTTTGTGGCGCGCCTCGACGAGGAAATGCGCGTCGGGCGTCCGCGTCATCAGGACGTTCGAGCCGACCACGGCGATGAAGAGCGACTTGAACCAGTCGGCACTCTCGCCGACGTCGGTCTGTTCACCCCACACCTCCGGGGACGCAGGAGGAAGGTCGCAGTACCAGTCGTAGAACGAGAGGTTCACGCCACCCAGCAGTTGCAGGTAGCGCGAGCCGGCGGCGTAGCTGATCATCGACATCGCCGGAATCGGCGAGAAGCCGACCACCCGGTCCGCACCGTGACGCTTGACCGTGTGCAGCGTCGCCGCCGCGACCATCGTCAGCACTTCGTTCCACTCGGCGCGACGGAATCCCCCCATGCCGCGCGCTTTCTGCCAGCTCTCGCGCTTGAGCGGATCGTTCACCAGCGAGGCCCAGGCCTCGATCGGGTCCTTCGTCTCAGCGAGAGCGGCGCGCCAGAGATCGAGCAGCGCGCCGCGAACATAGGGGTACTTCACCCGGAGGGCGCTGTAGATGTACCAGGAGTTCGAGATGCCGCGCTGGCAGCCGCGTGGTTCGTAGGAGGGGATCTTCAGGTCGAACTGCGGATAGTCGAGCGCCTGGTACTCCCACGCGATCAGTCCCTGCTTCACGTAGACGTTCCAGCTGCAGCCGCCGGTGCAATTGACGCCGTGAGTGCTGCGCACCACTTTGTCGTGCGCCCAGCGGTTCCGGTAGAACTCTTCCCAGTTCCGGCTCTCGGGGCTGAACAGGTCCTGAATCCAGGTCACGGATTACCTCCTGAAAGAGTCTCGAACCATGCGGGCGCGAACGCCTGCCCTGCGCCTCCGCGCGAGCAGCGCAACGCCTGCGACGACTGCGAGGAAGATCCCGCCGGCGCCGGCGTGGGCAAGGCCAAGCG
>JBAQWH010000584.1:0-7273 GCA_049298815.1 Thermoanaerobaculia bacterium
GCGGAACAGCGAAGCGTTGGAGGCGAGGAGCACCGTGGCCGCCAGGCCGGCGATCAGGCCGATGCCCGCGACGAGAGCCGCGACGACGCCTGCGACCGACGCGAACCCGTGGAAGGTGAACGGCGGGCCGTCGCCGGGAGGCTGGATCTCGATTCGGTCGTGACCGTCGAGCCGCTGAAAGAGATATCGCCCGGAGGGGAACATCGCGAAGTCAAAGGCAGCGCGGTCGATCGGGTAGGCGAGGGTGTCGACGCCTACACCGAGTCCGGCTTTTTTTTTTCTTCCGTGTCGAGCTCGAGCAGATTGTGCTCGGCCGTTGCCATGTCGACCTTGGTGTGCTGCGAGGTGGGGGCGGCGTCGAGGCTCAGGTCGACGGCGGGCGGCACGGGCTGCTCGAACGGGTCGGACGCGCCGTCGTCGAGCGGCAGACGGTTGACGTCGCTCTCGGTCGGCAGCTCCTCGGAAAACCGGCCGTGGGTGTTGCCGAGCTTGAGCCGCGACCCGTGGGTGAGGGGAGCGATACGGATTCTCTTCCCGTTGACGAAGGTCCCGTTGGCGCTGCTGAGGTCGTGGAGAACGAAGAATCCCCGCTCGAAGACGATCTCGGCGTGATGCCGGGAGACCTTCGGGTCGCGCAGGATGATGTCATTGCCTGGATCGCGGCCGAGGGTGAACGGCCGCTGCGTCTGCAGGCGATGGGTCTTTTCTGCCCCGTCGAGTCCGACGAAGGAGATCTTGGCCATTGCGCTTGATCTTAACGCAGTCGTCGCGGGCGGGCGTCAGTCCTGCGTCATCGAACCGACCAGGTCCTCGATGGAAAGGGGCTTGGTGAGCCACCTGCGGACCCGGCCCGGGAGCTCGGAGGGGGGCGGCTGGCCGCTGACGACGATGATCTGGATCGAGCCGTCGTCCTCCTCGGCGATGCGTGCGACGACCTCGCTGCCGCTCATGAGCGGCATGACCCAGTCGAGCAGGATGAAATCCGGCCGCTCGACGTGAATCCGTTCGATCGCCTCCGCGCCGTTCGCCGCCAGCTTCACCTCGAATCCCCGCTGGTTGAGGCCGATGGCGTAGAGGCGTCGAACATCCGCGTCGTCCTCCACGAGAAGGACTTTCCGTTTCTGCATTCGGAGCGCTCGGCTGCACTTTCAGTGCCGTCGAGCGAGCGGACTTGTGGGCGGGTGGCCGGGTGTCGAGAAGGGAGCAGGCTCCGCAGATTCCCCTCCCGGCACTCGGTTCTCCGGCCTGTCGCTCGTGCTATCCTCGCGCGGCCCCGAACGGGTCAATTTCTGCAGCAGGCAATCAGAGATGAAAACGAAAAAACGGCTCCTGGACCGGGAGCGGATGGCCCGTGCAATCCGGCGCATGGCGATCGAAGTGGTGGAGCGCAACCGCGGCATCGACGACCTGATGATCGTCGGCATCCGCAGCCGGGGCGTTCCGATCGCCGACCGTCTCGCGCGCGAGATCGAGCAGATGGAAGGGAAGGCGGTCGCATCCGGGATCCTCGACATCACTCTGTATCGCGACGACCTCACCACCATCGCGCCGCAGCCGGTCGTAAAACCGACCAAGCTCCCGGAGTCGATCGATGACAAGGTCATCGTCCTCGTCGATGACGTGCTCTACACCGGCCGGACGATCCGGGCGGCGCTGGACGCCCTCATCGACTTCGGCCGTCCCCGCCGCGTGATGCTCGCGGTCCTCATCGACCGCGGCCATCGCGAGTTGCCGATCCACGCCGACATCGTCGGCAAGGAAGTGCCGACGGACGCGAACGAGGTCATCAAGGTCAAGCTCGAGGAGACCGACGGCGAAGACGAAGTGCTGATCCTCGAGAAGTAGCAAACAGCGATGCGCACCAACAGCTCGTCACTCCGCTCGAAAGACCTCCTCGGCATCGAGCCGCTCTCTCCCGAAGAAATCTCCCTGATCCTCGACACGGCCGAAGGGTTCAAGGAGGTCAGCGAGCGTCCGGTGAAGAAGGTGCCCGCCCTGCGCGGGCAGCTCGTCATCAACCTCTTCATGGAAGCGTCCACGCGGACGCGCGTCTCGTTCGAGATCGCGGAAAAGCGGCTCTCCGCCGACACGCTCAGCTTCTCGGCTTCGGGCTCGTCCGTCGAGAAGGGTGAGACCCTCATCGACACGGCCGACAACCTGATGGCGATGCATCCCGACATGATCGTCATCCGGCACAAGCACCCCGGCTCGCCGAAGATGCTCGCCGACAGGCTTCCGGCGTCGATCATCAACGCCGGCGACGGGGCGCACGAGCACCCGACCCAGGCGCTCCTCGACGCGTTCACGATCCGCGAGCGCCTGGGGCGCCTCAACGGGGTGAACGTCTCGATCATCGGCGACATCGCCCACTCGCGGGTCGTCCGGTCGAACATCCACCTCCTCACGAAGATGAAGGCGAACGTCACCCTCGCCGGACCTCCGACGCTCATGCCGGTCGAGGTCGAGAAGATGGGTGTCCGCGTGGTGCATTCCCTCGACGAAGCGATCGAGGGGGCCGACGTCGTCATGATGCTGCGCGTGCAGTTCGAGCGGCAGGGGCGGCTCCGCTTCCCTTCGCTGCGCGAGTACTACAACACCTTCGGACTCACCCCCGAGCGGCTCCGGAGGGCCAAGGAGGGGGTGATCGTCATGCACCCCGGCCCGATGAACCGCGGGGTGGAGATCGCGTCCGAGGTGGCCGACGGCCCGTGGTCGGTGATCCTCGAACAGGTGACCAACGGCGTCGCGGTCCGCATGGCGGTGCTCTATCTCCTGGGCGGCGCGCATATCTAGTCGTTAGTGGTTAGTCGTTAGTCGTTAGTAGCACCGGGAGGTCGGATGATTCAGCTGTCAGATCGCAGGTCCGCCCACGACGTCCGCTTCGACTCCAGAACACGACCCACGAACGCGACTACTAACCACTAACCACTAACGACTAACGACTGAATTCATGAACCTGCTGATCCAGAACGGCCGCGTCGTCGACCCCAGCCAGAAGCTCGACGCCGTCCTCGACGTGCTCATCGAGAACGGCGTCATTGCGAAGGTCGACAAGAAGATCAAAGCCGGCGACGTCGAGGTGTTCGACGCCTCCGGGCTCATCGTCACTCCCGGCTTCATCGATCTCCACACCCATCTTCGCGAGCCGGGGCAGGAGCACAAGGAGACGATCGCGACCGGCACGCGGGCCGCGGTCGCCGGCGGCTACACGGCCGTCTGCGCGATGGCGAACACGGTCCCGCCGAACGACGAGCGGGCGGTCACCGAGATGGTGGTCGCAGAAGCGGCCCGTCACGGTCTCTGCCGCGTCTACCCGATCGGCGCGGTCAGCAAGGGGCTGAAGGGCGAGGAGCTCGCCGAGATCGCCGACCTGCGCGGCGCCGGATGCGTCGCCGTCAGCGACGACGGCAAGCCGGTCTACAACGCGCAGCTGATGCGCCGTGCGCTCGAGTACTGCGGGATGCTCGGCATCCCGGTCATCGCGCATGAGGAAGACGCGAACCTCAACGAGGGAGGCGTCATGCACGAGGGCTACTACTCGACGCTGCTCGGAATGCGTGGCATTCCGGCGGCCTCGGAAGAGACGCTCGTCGCGCGCGACGTCATCCTGGCGAAGCTCACCGGCGCGCACGTCCACATCGCGCACATCTCGACGCGCGGGGCGATCGACGCGGTCCGTGGCGCGCGGGCGGAGGGAGTCCGCGTCACCTGCGAGGTCACGCCGCACCACCTTTCGCTCACCGACGAGGCGGTGCAGTCGTTCTCGACCGATCTCAAGATGAATCCGCCGCTCCGCTCGGCCGAGCACCGGCAGGCGGTGCTCGACGCGATCGCGGACGGGACGATCGACGTGATCGCGACCGATCACGCCCCGCACCACTTCGACGAGAAAAACGTGGAGTTCGAGCTCGCTCCGTTCGGCGTCATCGGCCTCGAGACGGCGTTCGCCGTCTGCTATGACCGGCTGGTCAAGACGAAGTCGATCGACCTCGCGCGGCTCGTCGACCTGCTCTCCTGCGCACCGGCCCGCACCTTCAACCTCCCGGGCGGAACGCTGAAGGCCGGCAGCCTCGGCGACGTGACGATCCTCGACGTCGACTCGACCAGCACCGTCGGGAAGCCCTTCCAGTCGCGCTCGTCGAACTCCCCGTTCGTCGGGGAGACGCTCCAGGGCCGCGTCGTGGCGACGATCGTTGGTGGCCACCTCCAGCACGACACGCGCGCGACGACGACCGACGCCGTCCCGGCGAAGAAGGCGGCCCGGCGGAAGAAATGAGCAGTCCGGTGCCCCTGCGAACCAAGCGGATCGTGATCGTCGACGATTCGCCGGCGTATTGCGATCTCTGGTCGAACTTCATGGCCGAGCGCTATCCGCAGGCGGCCGTCGAGACCTACCGGCATCCGTACGACGCCCTGCCGAAGATCGACGCCTCGATCGACCTCCTCATCGTCGACCTCGAGATGCCGGGAATGGACGGCAAGAAGTTCGTCGACTACGCCCGGAACAAGGGGCTGCCGGCGAAGCGGATCATCGTCACGTCGTCCCACTCGGCCGACGTTCTCCACGAGCGCTTCCGGATCGGCGAGACGATCGCGGTGCTCAACAAGACGGAAGCCAAGCAGCAGGAGGCTTTCCTGATGATCCTCGATTCGGTGATGCGGCGCTGACCCCCGCTATAATCGCCGCGTGACCTCGCAGTCCCCCGCCGCCGCCGCTCCGGCCGGTGAGCAGTCCCCGATCTCGCTCAACGAGCTCCTCGCCTACATGGCGAAGCAGCAGGCGTCCGACCTCCATCTCAAGCCGATGCGGCCGCCGCTCGTCCGGTTGAACGGGAAGCTGATCCCGATCCGGATGGACGCGCTCAAGCCGGCCGACCTCGAGCGGATGCTCCTCCCGCTGCTCAACAGGCAGCAGCAGGAGCGGTTCGAGACGCTCCAGTCGGTCGATGTCGGCTACGGCGTTCCCGGCGTCGCTCGTTTCCGCGCGAACATCTACCTGCAGCGGGGGACCCTGGGAGCCGTCTTCCGGCGGGTACCGATCAACATCCAGACCGCGGACCAGCTCGAGTTGCCGCAGGTCGTCCGCGACCTCACCTCGTCCCCTGACGGCCTCGTGCTCGTCACCGGCCCGACCGGGTCGGGCAAGTCGACGACGCTGGCGGCGATGGTCCTCGAGATCGCCGAGCGAGAGCCGGTGCACATCGTCACGATCGAGGACCCGATCGAGTTCCTCTTCCAGGACAAGGCCGCCGCGATCTCGCAGCGCGAGGTCGGGACCGACACGCCTGCCTTCGGCGAGGCGCTCCGCAACGCGATGCGCCAGGACCCCGACGTCATCATGGTCGGCGAAATGCGCGACGTCGAGACGATGCAGACCGTGCTCACGGCCGCCGAGACCGGCCACCTCGTCCTCTCGACCCTGCATACGAACAGCTCGTCCCAGACCATCGACCGCATCATCGACGCCTTCCCGCCATCCCAGCACAAGCAGATCCGCTCCCAGCTCGCACTCGTGCTGCGGGGGATCGTCTCGCTCAAGCTCGTGAAGACGAAAGACGGCCGGATGACCGCCGCCGTCGAGGTTCTCAGGAACTCCCCCCGCATCGCGAAGCTGATCGAGGAGGGGAACACCAAGGACATCCACGAGGAGATCGAAGGGTCGATCGGGCTCTACAAGATGCAGTCGATGAACCAGTCGCTCATCGCGCTGCTCGTTCACCAGAAGATCACCTATCAGGATGCGATGGAGCTGTCGAGCGATCCCGACGATCTCTCGCTGAAGGTCCGGAAGCTCTTCCCGCAGATCGAAGAGCGTGTTCGACAGGGAGGAGACATGTCGCCCAGCTACTCCGATTTTTCACAGATCACCGAGCTCATGGACATCAAGCGCCTTTACGAGGAGCAGGAGGTCCAATGGCGGCAGCGCCTCGGCGAGAAGGAAGAGGAGATCGAGACGATGCGGCACGACCTCGACTTCCTCCGGACGCAGATGAGCCAGCAGCAGGGTGGGCAGGGGCAGAAGGACGACGAGCTCGCCCGCCTTCGCGCCGAATACGAGCGGCTCCGCAGCGACGCCCAGACCAAGATCACTCAGCTCCAGGAGCGGGTCAGGGAGCTCAACCAGAAGCTGATGGCGCCGCCGAAGAAGTGAATTTTCCCCGGCCGGCGCTGGTTTGGTGACGATTCGATATGCCGACTCAGCCGACCCGCAACCTCGAAACGTTTCCGAACCCCGCTCCCGAGCGCGACTACGAGATCGCGTTCGAAGCGCCCGAGTTCACCTGCCTCTGCCCGATGACCGGGCAACCCGACTTCGCCACCATCCGCATCCGCTACGTCCCCGATGAGCGCTGCGTCGAGCTCAAGTCGCTCAAGCTCTACCTCTGGTCCTACCGCAACGAGGGGGCCTTCCACGAGGCGGTGACGAACCAGATCGCGAACGACCTCATCGCTGCTCTCGACCCGCGCTACCTCGAGGTCGAGGGCGACTTCTACGTGCGCGGCGGCATCACCACGAAGGTCAAGGTCGAGCACCGGAAAAAGGGGTGAGCGGAGGCCGGTGCGGCCACGAGCCCCTCATCCGCCTTCGGCACCTTCTCCCCACTGCGGTGGGGAGAAGGAGATCGATGCACGCGTCCGAGTTGAACGTGCCCGGCTAGACCGCGTGGTCGCGGCGCAGGCGCCACTTCCGGTTGACGCGTTCGACGAACGAGACCGGACCGTCTTCGAGCCATTCGCCGAGGATTTCCGCGCTGACGCCGTCGAGTCCTTCGATGATCCCGAGGTGAGCGGCCTCGGCGACGCGCGCGAGCGGCTTGTCGAGGGTCGCTGCAAGGCGGGCCGAGCGGGCGATGTCGCCGGCGAGATCGATCTCGTGCTCCATCGCGATCATGCGTGACGCGACGAGCGTCAGCAGCACCGCGGCGTTCCAGTTCGACTTGGTGCTCCAGCGTGGCGGGAGGACGAAGTCGGCGGCGCCGATCGACTCCGCAAGCGCGGCGACGTGACGCTCCGTGGCGATGTTGATCGGGTCGAGTGGCGCGTGGAACAGCATCGTGTACTCGTCGTCGTCGCTCCCGAGCCCGAGCGACTGCGCCACCGCCATCCGCGCCGTTGCGTCCATGTCGATCGATACCGCTGTGAAGAACGCAGGGCCGTGGGCCTCCGCCAGCTCCGCGAGCCGCGCGAGATCGTCGAGCCGCGTCGTGACCGGAAAGATCACCGGCACGACGACGCCCCAGTCGCACCCTCTCTGCGAGGCCTCGGCGAACAG
>JBAQWH010000585.1:0-11928 GCA_049298815.1 Thermoanaerobaculia bacterium
TTCACTCTTCACTCTTCACTCTTCACACTTCGGCCTCACCGTCCGATCCATCCCCCTCCCAGACACAGGTCGTCCTGATAGAAGACGACCGCCTGTCCGGGGGCGACTCCGCGGACGGTATGGGCGAAGGTGACGCGGGCGCGGCCGCCGTCGATCGGTTCGACGGTCGCTTCCATGTCGGCCATCCGTGAGCGGACGCGCGCCTGCAACTCGACGCGGCCCGAGGGTGGGTTGCCCGCGATCCAGTGAACCCGCTCCGCGACCAGTTCGGTCTTCTCGAGCGCGGTGCCCGGACCGATGGTCACACGACGGGTGAACGGATTCACGTCGATGACGTAGGTCCGTTCCGGCGACCCGCCGACCTGCAGGCCGCGCCGCTGACCGATCGTGAACTGGTAGTACCCGTCGTGATGCCCGACCACGTTGCCGTCCAGATCGACGATCTCGCCCGACGCCTCGGCCGGCCCTACGCCGGTCTCGCGCTCGACGATCTTCGCGTAACCGTCCTGCTGCGGCACGAAGCAGATCTCGTACGACTCCTTCTTCCGCGCCACCGCGAGTCCCGCCTGTTCCGCGAGGACCCGAACTTCCGGCTTCGTCAGATCGCCGAGGGGGAAGAGCGCCTCACGCAACTGATCCTGCCGCAGCTCGAAGAGGAAGTACGTCTGGTCCTTGGCGAGATCGCGCGCCTTCCGCAGCTCGAACACTCCGTCCGACTCCACCACGCGCGCGTAGTGGCCGGTGGCGATCCTGTCGGCGCCGATCGCGATCGCTTTCTTGTGGAAGAGGTCGAACTTCACGTGCGTGTTGCAGAGGACGCACGGGCTCGGCGTTACGCCCGCGAGGTAGCCCTGCACGAACGGCGTGATGACCTTCTCGTGGAAGTTCTGCTCCATGTTGAGCGTGAAGTGCGGGATCTCGAGTTTCCACGCCACGCGACGCGCATCGGCGAGGTCGTCGATGGTGCAGCAGCCGCCGTACTCGGTCTCGGCCGCGCGCAGGTTGTCGTACATCTGCATCGACAGCCCGACCACCTCGTGTCCCTGGGACTTGAGGAGGTACGCGGCCGTCGACGAATCGACGCCGCCCGACATCGCGACAGCGACTTTCACTGGTCGGGGAGACAAGGAAGCGTCTCGTCTTAATTCCACCGATTCACCACAGAGACACAGAGGACACAGAGGGACACAGAGGACTCCTCCGGCGGGATGCTCAGCGCCACCCCCTCTGTGCTCCTCTGTGTCCTCTGTGCCTCTGTGGTGAGGGGTCCACGTCAAAAAAGAAGGCGGGCCGAAGCCCGCCTCTTCACTGGAACTGTCGAGCACTACCTCTTGGTCGCCTTCTCCACGTCCTGCGCATCGAGCACGGCGATCGCGGCCATGTTCACGATGTCGCTGACGTCGACGCCGCGCTGGAGGACGTGCACCGGCTTGCCGACTCCCTGGAGGATCGGGCCGATCACTTCCGCCCCGCCGATGCGCCAGAGGAGCTTGTACGCCGCGTTCGCTGCGTCGAGGTTCGCGAACACGAGGACGTTCGCGTCGCCCTTGATCGAGCTCCACGGGTAGTCCTGCTGCGCGACGTCTGGCATCACAGCAGTGTCGGCCTGCATCTCGCCATCGACGATGAGGTCCGGCCTCCGCTGCTTGAGGATCTGCACGGCGTCGCGGACCTTCTCGGCCTGCGGGTGGCTGGTCGAGCCGAAGTTCGAGAAGGAGATCATCGCGATCCGCGGCTCCATGTTGAAGCGCTTGGCGGTCTCGGCGGTCTGCTCGGCGATCTCGGAGAGGGTCTGCGCGTCCGGCTCGATGTTCACGGTTGTGTCGGCGAGCAGCATCGTCCGGTTCTTGAACATCAGGAGGTAGGCGCCGGAGACGTGCTCGACGCCCGGCCGGCGGCTGAGGATCTGCAGCGCCGGCTTGATCGTCGCGGGATAGTAGGAGCGCAGGCCGGCGATCACGCCGTCCGCGTCGCCCGCGTCGACCATCATCATCGCGAAGTACGTCCGGCTCTTCATGAAGCGCTCGGCGTCGGCCTTCGTGATGCCGCGCCGCTGGCGCATCTCGTTGAACCGCTCGACGTACTGCGCGTACTTCTCGCTCGACTCGATGTCGATGACCGTCAGCTTCGACTCGTCGATGTTGTACTTCTCGAGGAGCTCGTCGATGTTCTTGCGCGGCGCGAGGAGGATGGGATGGGCGACCTGCTCGTCGATGAGGATCTTCGCCGCCCGGACGATCTTCTCCGCGTCCCCCTCGGGGAAGACGATCCGCTTCGGATTCAGCCTCGCGCGGGAGAAGAGGTCGTGCATCAGTCCGCGCGAGCGGCCGAGCATGTTCTCCAGCTTCCGGCGGTAGGCCTCGTAGTCCTCGATCGGCATCTGCGCTTCGCCGGTCTCCGCGGCAGCGCGGGCGACGGCGACCGGGACGTTGAGGAGCACGCGGTGGTCGAACGGCTTCGGGATGAGGTACTCACGTCCGAACGAGATGCGGTCCTTGCCGTAGGCACGGAGGACCGAGTCGGGGACGTCTTCCTTCGCGAGGTCGGCGAGCGCCTTCGAGGCGGCGAGCTTCATCTCGTCGTTGATGTGCCGGGCGCGGCAATCGAGCGCCCCGCGGAAGATGAAGGGGAAGCCGAGGACGTTGTTGACCTGATTCGGAAAGTCCGAGCGGCCGGTCGCCATGATCACGTCGGCGCGCGCAGCGACCGCGAGGTCGTACGCGATCTCCGGATCGGGGTTCGCCATCGCGAAGACGATCGGATCCTTCGCCATCGCGCGGATCATGTCCTGCGACACGAGGCCGCCCGCCGAGAGGCCGACGAAGACGTCCGCGTCGGTCATCGCCTCGAGGAGCGTCCGCTTGCTGGTCTCCGCGGCGAACTCCTCCTTGTACGGCGTCATGTCGCCCTTGCGGCCCTTCCAGATGACGCCGTGGCGGTCGACCAGCATCACGTTCTTCTTCTCGAGCCCGAGCTTGATGTAGAGCCGCAGGCACGCCATGGCGGCCGCGCCCGCGCCCGAGATGACCATCTTCACTTCACCGATCTTCTTGCCGGCGACCTCGAGCGCGTTGACCAGCGCAGCCGCGGAGATGATCGCCGTCCCGTGCTGGTCGTCGTGGAAGACCGGGATGTTCATCTCGGCCTTCAGACGCTCTTCGATCTCGAAGCAGTCGGGTGCAGCGATGTCCTCGAGGTTGATGCCGCCGAAGGTCGGCTCCATCAGCTTGACCGCGCGGATGAACTCTTCCTTGTCGTGCGTGTCGAGCTCGATGTCGAAGACGTCGATGTCGGCGAACCTCTTGAAGAGGACTCCCTTTCCTTCCATGACCGGCTTACCGGCGGCCGCGCCGATGTCGCCGAGGCCGAGGACGGCGGTGCCGTTGCTGATGACGGCGACCAGGTTCCCCTTCGAGGTGTACTTGTAGACCGCTGACGGATCGGCCGCGATCTCCAGGCAGGGCTTGGCGACGCCCGGGGTATAGGCGAGCGACAGGTCGCGCTGCGTCGCGGTCGGTTTGGTGGGAACGACCTCGATCTTCCCGGGACGCCCGCCCGAGTGGTAGTCGAGTGCGTCGTCTCTGCTATCGGACATAGTGCTCATCTCCGCGAGAAATTTTGGGGCCGGAGTCTATCGCACAGCTGCCGTGTGATCGGTGACGTGTGATGCTGCGACGGCGACGGTTGCTTCGCCGGAGCGCAGAGGTCTCGCCTGCTCAGCGAGACGTCAAGCCTGGGCGCCGGCTTCGTTACGCGCCGGAGGCGCGACGGCGAATAGCCGGGGGCGGAGCGCCAGCGACGCCCCCGGGAACGAGTTGAACAGATGGTGCGCCGCGGCAGCGGCGCTGGATCATCCCGTTCCAGCGCCCCCTCCGGGGCGCATCGAAGATGTCTCCCAAGTTCCGGGGGTGTCGCTTCGCTCCGCCCCCGGCTACTTGCCCACGCCGCTCCGCGGCGCGCATCTGGTCGTACTGCTCCCCGTCGAGCGCGCACAGAGGATGCCGGGGATCAGGCTCATCGCGGGGTGCGGCACGGGATCCCTGCACTCCAAACGAAAAACGCCGCCGGTTGCCCGGCGGCGTTTCGATGGTTCGTTGAAGGTAAGCCTAGCTGGTGCGGCGCTTCGGGGCGGCCGCTTCATCGCGCGGCATCGCGCGCGCAGGACCCGGCGACTTCGAAGCACGCATCCGGTCCCACGTCACCGCGACAGCCGGGACGATGAGCAGCGTCGAGTAGGTACCCGAGACCACGCCGACGAGGAGGATCCAGGAGAAGCCGCGGATCACGTCGCCGCCGAAGAGCAGCATCGCAAGCAGCACGAGGAAGACCGAGCCGGCGGTGAGGAACGTCCGCGAGAGCGTCTGGTTCATCGCCCAGTTCAGGTGCTGGGCGAGCGTCATCGTCGTCTTGACCTTCCGCTTGTTCTCGCGGACGCGGTCGTACGTGACGACGTTGTCGTTGATCGAGTAACCGACGATCGTCAGGATCGCGGCCACGACGTTCAGCGAGAACTCCAGGTTCATCATCAGCATGAAGGCGGTAGCCACGAGGACGTCGTGCACGATGCAGGCGACGGCGGCCGCGCCGAAGGCGAGGTCGAAGCGCAGCCAGATGTACGCGAAGATCGCGAGGGACGAGAGGACGATGGCCCAGAACGCCTTCGCCTGGAGCTCCTTGCCGACGGCAGGACCGACGGTCTCCTGGTTGAGGACGTTGAACTGGCCGAGGAATGTCCGCTCGTTCAGGACCTTCGCGACGCCGGTGCTCACGCCGTCGACCGACGTGACCTGCTGGGGATCGGTGAAGAGGCCGAGGGTCGAGCGCTTCTCGATGACCCGCTCCGCGAGACTGCGGTAGTGCTGGATCGCGGCGGGGTTCGTCCCGCGAACGTCGGGATCGGTCTCCTGCAGGAGGGAGGCGAGCTGGTCGGTGCCGCGGTAGTTGAGGTCGAGCTTCGAGACAGCTTCGGGATTCAGCTTCGTGTGAAGCCCTTCGACGGTCCGGCCGGCGTAGTCACCCTCGGTCCCCTGGTTCGGGAGGCGGATGAGGACCGAGCGGTCCTGAGCGCGTCCGTACTGCTGGATCGTCGCTTCCGGCATCTGCGCGCGGAGCGTTGGCAGCGGCACCGCTTCCTTGAACTTGAGCGTGATGCTCGCGCCGCCGGCGAAGTCGATGCTGAGGTTCACGCCGCGGGTGATGCCAACCCCGATGCCGATGGCGATGAAGATCACCGACAGGGCCACCGCGTGCCAGCGCCACTTGATGAAGTCGTAGTTCGAGTTCGTAAAAATCTGCATGGTGGTCTCCTGGCCTTAGATGCTCAGTTCCTGCGGCTGTTCCGTCGGCCGGTAGACGATGTCGAAGATGATCCTCGAGACGAAGAAGGCGGTGAAGACCGACGCGGCGAGACCGATCAGCAGCGTCACCGCGAAGCCCTTGATCGGGCCGGTTCCGAACTGGAAGAGGAACAGCGCCGAGATGATCGTCGTCAGGTGGGTGTCGATGATCGTCGCGAAGGCCCGCGAGAAGCCCTGGTCGATCGACGCGCGGACCGACTTCCCTTCCCGCCGCTCTTCGCGGATGCGCTCGAACACGAGAACGTTCGAGTCGACCGCCATGCCGAGCGTCAGGATGATGCCGGCGATGCCGGGAAGCGTCAGCGACGCGCCGAAGTAGGCGAGCAGGCCGAGGAGGATGATCAGGTTCAGGATGAGCGCGAGGACCGCGTTCACTCCGGCACCCTTGTAGTAGAGGATGACCGCGAGGATCAGCAGGACGAAGCCGACCGCCGAGGCCATGAGCCCCTGACGGATCGAATCGTGTCCGAGCGACGGGCCGACGGTCCGCTCTTCCAGGGTCGTGAGCGAGGCCGGCAGCGAGCCGCTGCGGAGGACGAGCGCGAGATCGCTCGCCTGCTGCTGGGTGAAGGTCCCCTCGATCACGCCCTCGCCGTCGATCCGGCTGTTGATGCGCGGCGCGGAGACGATCTTGTTGTCGAGGACGATCGCGAGCTGACGCCCGACGTGCGTCCCGGTGAGCTGGCCGAACTTCGGAGCCCCTTCAGGGGTGAGCGAGAAGCCGATGACCGGCTCGCCGACGCGGCCCTTCTGAACGCGCGCGTTCTTCAGGTCGCGGCCGCTGACCGGGACCTGCTTGCCGATCGCGTAGTACTCGATGCCGGTGACCCGGCCGAGCTCGTCCTCCCGGTTGCCCGGCAGGATGTCGACTTCGTTGCGGAGGTTGGCGGGGAGCGAGTTGTAGAGGCCCTGCGCGTCGGCGCCGATCAACGGCTGTCCGGGAGCAGCTTCTTCGACGATGCGGAACTGCAGCTGCGCGGTCGTCTTGATGATGTCCTTCACGCGAGCCGGGTCGTCGACGCCGGGGAGGAGGATCTCGATCCGGTCCTGGCCCTGCGGCGCGATGATCGGCTCGACGACGCCGAGCGCGTTGACGCGGCGGTCGATCGCTTCGACGGCCTGAGAGACCGTGTCGCGCTGCAGCTGCGTCTCGGCGGCCTGCTTCATCCGGAAATGCAGGCCGTCGGCCGCGCGGCTGACCTCGTACGACGGCATGAAGTCGCGTCCGATCCGCTCGTACTCGGCGGTCGTGACTCCGGCCGGAGGCGTGGTGACGAACGAGCGGTCGTTGAGGCGACGAACGGTCGGCGCGGGGAGGTTCAGCTCCTTCGCCTTGGCCTTCATCATCTCGACCGACTGATCGGTCTCGAGGCGGATTGCATCACCGACGTTGACGCGCATCACCAGATGGATGCCGCCCTTCAGATCGAGCCCTCGCTTGATCGGCTCGGGGTTGTTCTTCGTCGGGATGATGGCGACGACGAACACCACCAGCACGGCGACGACCAGCCCGATTTTCCACAGCACGTTTCTGCTCAAGATTTCCTCCGGACCCGACCGCGCTTCTAAGCCTCTGTTTCGCCGGACACGAGTCCGGAGATGGCTGAGCGCGCTACCTTGACTTTCACGTTTTCGGCGATCTTCAGGTAGACGACGTCCGCCTCAACACCCTGAATCGTGCCGTAAATCCCGCCATTCGTGAGGACACGATCCCCTTTTTTCAGCGCCGAGAGCATTTCCTGCTGCTTCTTGCGCTGCTTGTTCGCCGGGGCGATGACGAGGAAATAGAAAACTGCGCCGATCGCAAGAATCGGCAGGAAGTTGATGAGCGCGGCAGTCGCGCCACCGGTGCTTTGAAGCAGAGCTATCGCATTCATGGTTTTACTCTTTTGAGACCGCCGAGCGTCTACGTTTCCTTCTCGCCGCTCGCGACCTTCGACAGGAACTCTTCGCGGTAAGCCCGGAAAGAATTGGACGCAATAGACTGCCGGATCGACCGCATCAAGTCAAGGTAGAACGAAACGTTGTGGATCGTGTTGTACACCGACGCAGCCATTTCCCCGGTCGTGTAGAGGTGCCGCAGGTACGCCCGGCTGACCGTCCTGCAGGTCAGACAATCGCACTCCGGATCGATCGGCCCCTCGTCCGCCAGGTACTTCGCGTTCTTGATCGCGACCTTCCCCCGGCTCGTGAACAGCGAGCCGTTCCGGGCGTTCCGGGTCGGCATCACGCAGTCGAACATGTCGATCCCGGCCGCCACCCCGTTGACGAGGTCCTCGGGCGTCCCGACCCCCATCAGGTAGCGCGGCCGGTCCGATGGCAAGAGAGGCGCGGTCGCGTCGACCACCTCCCGCATCAGCTCCTTCGACTCGCCGACCGAGACACCCCCGATCGCGATGCCGTCGAAGTCCAACCCGCCGATCGCCTCGACACTCCGCTGCCGGAGATCGGGGTAGACACCCCCCTGCACGATGCCGAAGACCGCCGAGGCTCCGCGGACCGAGAGCGACCGGGCCGCCCAGCGATGCGTCAGCTCCATCGAGCGCTCGACGTCCGCGTGCGACAGCCCCGCGGCCGGGCACTCGTCGAGCGCCATCGCGATGTCGACCCCCATCCGCGTCTGGAGGCCGACCGAGCCCTCCGGCGTCAGGAAGTGCGGACTCCCGTCGATGTGGCTCCGGAACTCGACCCCTTCCTCCCGCACCTTGCGGATCGAGGAGAGGGAGAAGATCTGGAACCCTCCCGAGTCGGTCAGGACCGCGCGGTCCCAGTTCATGAAGCGGTGCACCCCGCCAAGCCGCTCGAGCAGGTCGACTCCCGGCCGCAGCATCAGGTGATAGGTGTTGCACAGCATGATCTCCGGCCCGCTCCGGCCGGTGGTCGCATCCGGCCCGCCGCCGTTCCCGAGCTTCGTCAGCTGGTCGGTGGTGAGCGACTTGACCGACGCGGCAGTGCCGACCGGCATGAAGACCGGGGTCTCGATCGTGCCGTGCGGGGTCGTGACCCGTCCCCTGCGGGCGGAGCCATCGGTGTGGAGGAGATTGAAGGAAAGGCGGGACAAGACGCAGTCGTTAGTGGTTAGTCGTTAGTCGTTAGTGGTCAGTGGTCAGTGGTCAGTGGTCAGTGGTCAGTCGTTGCCACGTGCTCGATAAATACACCACTACAATAAAGCACGTTATTGCGGCATGATAAATTGCTACCACAACTGGTGTTACTAACGACTAACGACTAACCACTAACGACTGTCATTGGAGTTTCATCTGCTCGACCTTGACGGTCGGCGGGAGGGCGAGGGCGAAGCGGCTCTGCGGGACCGGCTCGTTGACGCGGATCTTCGTGAACTCGTAGCGGGTGACGTCGCCGTCGCCTTCCACGTATTCGAGCTTGGTCGTCAGGTAGGTCGTCTTGTCGATCCAGATCCGGATCCGTTGGACGCGCTTGCCGACCGCGCGGGTCTTCGGCGTCAGGTCGAGGAGGTAGACCGGCTTCGAAGGGGCGTCGGTGAAGGTGAAGTCGAAGTAGCGGGCCAGCTCCTCGATGGCGCCGGTCGCTCCCATGTAGCGGAAGATCCGGTCCTCGAAACGCTTGACGTCGACCTTCTCCGCCTTCGAGAGGTCGGGGTAGTAGGTCGTCAGGGTGCCGTTGGCGATCACGACCTGGACGCGCCGGGGCGCTGCGTAGGTCCAGAGAACGTTGCTCGGCTTCGAGTAGACGAACGTGCCGGAGGAAACCTCGGGCTTTGCGAGCAGCGCCATCTCCTTCTCCTGGCGGAAATCCGCCTGGAGGGTGTTGGTGGTCTTCTGCTTCTCCTGGACCTTCTTGATGACCTGCTCGAGGGTGACCGGCCGGGCAGCCTGGAGCGGGGCCGCCGCGAGTGCGGAGAGGACCAGTGCAGCCGCGGCGATGGAACGGGTGGACATGCGCTGCGGAACCTGGGCAAAAGGGCCGAAATTTCCCTTATACTGCCTCGACTGCTGAGGTTATTTATGAAAAGAACGCTGCTCACGATCGCTGTCGCGCTGCTCGCGTTTCCCGCCCTGTCCGCTGTGCAGTACGAGTACTTCCAGAAGAGCACGGCAGAAGGATCGGTCGTCCCCTCCAATGACCTCACCGCACGGGTGGTGATCGACGGCCTCCGGTCTCGGGTCGAGTTCCTCTCGGGCGACGTCTACCCGACCGGGACCTACGTCATCTCGACCGACGGCTCGCGCCGGCTGGTCTTCGTCGACCCGGGCAAACGCTGGTACACCGAGTACAACACCGCCGCGGTGACCGCGTCCCTCTCCCCGGCCAACGTGAAGGTCTCGAACCTCCAGTCGAAGTCCGAGCGGATCCCCGACGAGAAGGTGATCGCCGGGATCCCGACCGACCATTACCAGATGACCTTCTCCTACGACATCACCGTGCTCTACCGGTCGATGCCGCTCAAGCAGCACGTGCGGACCGTCATCGACACCTGGACCACCCTGAAGTTCGGCGAAGTGTCACGGATGGCGTTCGGAGCCTCGCTCCAGACCGGGAACCCCGAGATCGACCAGCTCATCGAGCTCGAGACCACGAAGGTCGCGGGCTTCCCGATGCGCCAGCTCGTCAGCATCACGATGTCGGCCGCGCCGGCGGGCTCGAAGTCGGAGCTGAAGCGTCCGACGTCCCGGGTGATCACGCGGGAAATGCTCGTGACGTCGATCCAGGAGCGCCCGGCCGACCCCGCGATGTTCGCGATTCCGGCGGACTTCCGACGGGCAGATCAGCCGGCCGCGCCGAAGGCGCCGGCCCAGATCCTGACGCTCGAGCCCACAGGCAAATAACTCCCAGGCGGTAGCCTTGCTGCATCCGGGTGCTGCTGCTACCATCGCCCGACGGGCGGCACCTTCCGGGTGCCGTTCCCGTCGTCTGAGATGAAGACTTTTCGCGCGATACGCCGACGCATGGGTGGAGAGGGGAAGTGGCCGCGGACGTATCTCGCGATCGCCCTCCCTCTTGCCATCCCCCTGTTCCTCGCAGCCGTCCGGATCCAGCCTCCAGCGAACGACGTCGTGAGAGCGGCGCTGCACGTCCCGGAGATCCGTTACGACGAGCTCGCCGTTCCCTTCGAGACCGACCTCCCCGAGCACTCGATCATCCTGACGGTCGAGTCGAACGACACCCTCGACGGCGTCTTCACCCGTGGCGGGCTCAGCTCCGGCGACAGCGCCCGCCTGACCCGCGAGTTCAGCCAGCACCTCGATGTCCGCCGCCTTCGTCCCGGACACCTCGTCCGCTTCCACTACGACCAGGACGGGAGTGTCGACGCGGTCCAGATGAAGGTTCAGGGATGGGGTGAGATCCAGGGAACCCGGACGGCGGACGGCTTCGACGTCCAGGCAAAGGTAGCCACGGTCCGGGCCGAGGAGATCACCGTCAGCGGCACGGTCGACCGGTCGCTCTACGAAGCGATCCGCGACGCCGGGGAAGGTCCCGGGGTCGTCCAGTCGCTCATCGACGTGTTCCAGTGGGACATCGACTTCTTCGAGCTGCAGAAGGGCGACTCGTTCAGCTTCGTCGTCTCGAAGCGGTACGCAGGAGCCGACATCCTCGGCTATGGCCCGATCCTGGCCGCCCGCTTCACGCACAAAGGGACGACCTACGAGGCGTTCCGCCACGAGTCGGCCGACGGCCGCAGCGGGTACTACTCGCGAACCGGCACGCCGCTCCGCAAGCAGTTCCTCCGCGCACCGCTCAAATTCACCCGCGTCACCTCCGGCTTCACCCACCGCCGCTTCCACCCCGTGCTCAAGATCTTCAGGCCGCATCCCGGCGTCGATTACGGCGCTCCGACCGGCACGCCGGTCATGACGACCGCCGACGGCGTCGTGATCGAGGCCCGTTACAAGCCCGGCGAGGGCAACTTCGTCCGGATCCGGCACAGCTCGCGGATCGAGACCTGCTACCTCCACCTCTCCCGCTTCGCCAAGGGGATGAAGAAGGGGAAGAACGTGACGCAGGGCGACGTGATCGGTTACGTCGGCGCGACCGGTCTCGCGACCGGCCCGCATCTCGACTACCGGGTCTCCGATCGCGGGAAGTGGACGAATCCCCTGAAGCTCAAATCAATCACCCCCGACCCGCTTGGCGGCGATTCGCTCCGGCGCTTCCGCGGCCAGGTCGCATCGCGGCTCCCCCGTCTGGACGAGGCCTCCAGGCCTCACTCCCAGGCGCTGAAAGCCGCAGCGCGCAGGGCACTGTTCTAGCGAAATCGAGCTCCCATCTATGAAGAAAGTACTCGTCCGGGCACCTGTCCGCGCTGATCTGGCGGGCGGCACGCTCGACCTCTGGCCGCTTTACCTGTTCCATCCGGGCTCGCGCACGGTCAACGTCGCGATCTCCTTCTACGCAGAATCGGAAGTCTCCGAGACGGGCGACGGCTCGATCGAGATCAACCTGACCGACGTCGGCTACCGGAAGCGCTACGAGTCGCTGACGTCGATGGCGGCCGATCCGAAAGCCGCGCTGCTCCATCGGGCGGTCGAGCACTTCAGGCTCAACGGCGTGCGGATCACCACGCGCACCGATGCCCCGCGCGGCTCGGGTC
>JBAQWH010000586.1:0-6396 GCA_049298815.1 Thermoanaerobaculia bacterium
GCTCAGGATGACACTGGCGCGACTCCGCCCCCACCGGCTCTCTCTTCTATACTCCCGCCCCTATGCAATACCGACCCACCGAGTTCGAACCGAAGTGGCAGCAGCGATGGGCAGAGGCCCGCGTCGCGGAGATCGACGTCGCGGCTCCCGGCGACAAGCTCTACATGCTGAACATGTTTCCGTACCCGTCGGGCGACCTCCATGTCGGCCACGGCCGGAACTACATCCTCGGCGACGCGCTCTACCGCTACTTCCGGATGCAGGGGCGCGCAGCCCTCAACCCGATGGGATGGGATGCCTTCGGTCTCCCGGCCGAGAACGCCGCGATCAAGCGGCAGACGCATCCTCGCCCCTGGACGCTCGGCAACATCGAACGGATGAAGCGGCAGTTCGCCCGGTGGGGGATCCTCTACGACTGGTCGAAGGAGGTCGCCTCCTGCGAGCCCGAGTACTACCGATGGAACCAGTGGCTCTTCCTCCAACTGTACAAGCGCGGGCTCGCGTACCGCGGCCACGCCCCCGTGAACTGGTGTCCCCAGGACCTGACCGTCCTCGCGAACGAGCAGGTCGTCGACGGGCGCTGTGAGCGCTGCGGCGCGGAGGTCGTGCAGCGCGAGCTCGAGCAGTGGTTCTTCAGGATCACGGACTACGCGGACCGTCTCGACGCGGGGCTCGATACGCTCGAGCACTGGCCGGAGAAGGTCCGCGCGATGCAGCGGAACTGGATCGGCCGCTCCGTCGGCGCCGACGTCGACTTTCAGGTTCCCGCCCTCGGCCGCGCGATCCGCGTCTTCACCACGAGGCCGGACACGATCTTCGGGGCGACCTTCATGGTGCTCGCCCCGGAGCACGCCGACGTCGAGACGCTCATCGCCGGCTCGCCCGACCGCGACGAGATCCGGCAGTGGATCGACGGCGTCCGCAACCAGAGCAACCTCGAGCGACAGGAGAGCGGCAAGGAAGGCCGATTCACCGGCTCGTTCGCGCTGAATCCGTTCACCGAAGAGGAGATCCCGATCTGGCTCGGCAACTTCGTCCTGCCGGGGTACGGCACCGGGGCGATCATGTCGGTGCCGGCCCACGATCAGCGCGACTTCGAGTTCGCGAAACAGTACCGGCTGCCGATCCGCGTGGTCGTGCAGCCCTGTGATGCCGAGCCTCCTCTGGTCGAACAGATGGAGGAGGCGTTCGTCGCGAAGGACGAGACCGCCCTCGCGGTCGCCTCAGGACCGATCAGCGGTCTCCCGACGCCGAAGGCGATCGCGCGGATCATCGAGGAGATCGAGCGGCTCGGGATCGGGCGCGGCACGGTCCGCTACCGCCTGCGCGACTGGCTGATCTCCCGCCAGCGGTACTGGGGGACGCCGATCCCGATGATCTACTGCGACGCGTGCGGCCTGGTGCCGGTGCCAGAGGACCAGCTGCCGGTTGCGCTGCCGCTCGACGTCCCGTTCACGGGGAGGGAGGGCAATCCGCTCGCGAAGCACGACGCGTTCGTGCACGTGAGCTGTCCCTCGTGCGGCGCTGCGGCGAGGCGCGAGACCGACACGATGGATACGTTCGTCGATTCGTCGTGGTACTTCCTCCGCTTCATCACGCCGCGCAACGGAGAGCGGATTTTCGACTCCGAGCTGGTGAACCGATGGCTTCCGGTCGACCAGTACATCGGCGGCATCGAGCACGCGATCCTTCACCTGCTCTATGCCCGCTTCATCACGCGGACGCTGCACGACATGGGGCTCATCGCCTTCGAGGAGCCGTTCCGGCGCCTGTTCAACCAGGGCGTGATCACGAAGGAAGGGTTCCGCGACCCGCAGGACAACATGGCGTGGGTGCCGCTCGATCAGGTCGAGGAGCGCGACGGTGTGCCGACGCACAAGGAGACCGGCAGGACGCTGGTCTCCGAGGTCGGGAAGATGTCGAAGTCGCGCTTCAACGTAGTGCCGCCGGACGAGCTGATCGAGCGTTACGGCGCCGACACGGAGCGGGTGTACACGCTCTTCATCGCGCCGCCCGAGAGCGAAGCAGCCTGGTCTGACGAAGGGGTGGTCGGCCCGTTCCGGTTCCTCGGGCGCGTCTGGCACATGGGGCTGCAGATCCGCGAGCTTCCCGACGGCGGCAGCGCGGGCGACCTCGCGCGCGTCGTGCGCAAGACGCACCAGACGATCGACGCGGTCACGCGGCGCATCGAGCGCTTCGAGTTCAACACGGCGATCTCCGCGCTCATGGAGCTGGCGAACGCAATCGGCGAGTACCTCTCCGCCGGAGGCAATGATCGAGAAAAGGTGAGCGAGTGCTACCTCGCGCTCCTCCAGCTGCTGCACCCGTTCGCTCCGCACACGACCGAAGAGCTGTGGGAGGTGTTCGGCCGGGACGGCATGGTGCTGACTTCGCGCTGGCCGGTCGCCGACGAGAAGCTCATGCAGGAAGAGTCGGTCACCATCGCGGTGCAGGTGAACGGAAAGCTCCGCGACCAGGTGGAGGTCGCCGCCCCGCCGGAGGAGACGCGCGTGTTCGAGGCGGTATTCGCGAGCGAGAAGATCCAGAGCTGGGTCGCCGGCAAGGAGATCGTCAAGCGCGTCTACGTTCCCGGCAAGCTCGTGAACCTCGTGGTGAAAGGGTAGGGCGATGAGACGGCTCGCAGCAGCGGCAGCGGTGGCAGCAACGATGGTCCTCTCCGGTTGTGGCTACGCGCTCGTCGGCCGCAGCAACTTCCTCGATCCCTCGATCAAGACGATCGAGGTGCCGTCGTTCGTGAACCGGACGACGCGTGCAGAGCTCGAGCAGCGGGTGACGCAGGCGGTGGCCGAGGAGTTCGTCTCGCGCGGCCGGCTGCGGTTGGTCAAGTACAGCAGGGACGCCGACGTCATCCTCCGCGGCTCGATCGATTCGTTCGACCTCTACGCGGTCGGGTTCGACCAGGGGCGCGCGACGCAGTACCAGGTCTCGGTCACGGCGAAGATCGAGCTCGTCGACCATCGGAACGAGGACAAGGTGCTCTGGAAGAACGATCAGTACCGGTTCACGCAGAACTACGAGGTGAACCTGGCGACGACGGACGCGTTCGACCAGGAAAGCCGCGCGATCCGCGACATCGCAGTGCGGTTCGCGGAGACGCTCGTGGCGAATTTGCTTGAAGGGTTTTGAATAGGACAATAGGACCTATGGGACCAATAGGACCTATAGGACCCCGCCCTCCCGGGGAACGCGTCGTTTCTGTGTCGGGGGCAGCGCGGCGGCCGTTGCGTTTGCTGGGCGCCGCCGCGTAGCGACCCGCCCATGAGCCCCCGCGTACACCCTTCACTTCCCGAACGCCCACCCGGGAACGCCGATGGGCGGGTGGGTCCCATAGGTCCTATTGGTCCCATAGGTCCTATTCGTCCTATCGTCCCCCTCTCCTCCCCCCCAACAACAAAAACGGCGCACTCGCGTGCGCCGTTTTCCTCAGCAGCCGTGTTTCCGCTGCTTACTTGGCCGCCACGCGCTTCGAGGCGGCGGAGAGGCGGGCCTTGTAACGGTTGGCCGTGTTCTCTTTGATCAGGCCGCGCTTGGCCGCCTTGTCGATTTCCGAGAAACCGGTCGCGAGGACGTCCTTGTCAGCGTCGCCACCGACGATTCCTGTCCGGGCCTTCTTGAGTGAGCTGCGCAGCCGGGTACGTCCGGCGCGGTTCCGCGCATTGCTCTTTTCGGCCTGGCGCTGCTGTTTCTCGGCCGAGCGAGTGTTCGCCATGAATCTGCTCCTGCTTTCCGTCGTTGAGTTGAACCCGGCCGGCCGGCTGGCCGTCCGGTGCGATGAACGCGTTATTTTACTTCGATTCCGAGTTGTTTGAGCCGCTGGCGCGCGAGTGACGCCTCCTGCGACTTCGGGTGTTCGTGGACCACGTACTGGAGTTGCACCACTCCCTGGGCCCGTTCGCCCAGGCTGATGTACGCGTATCCCTTCTTCAACAAAGCGCCCGCGACCTTGTCGGACTTCGGGAATTTGTTGACGACGTTGTCAAACTGTTCGATGGCCTCTCGATATTTCTTCTGAGAGAAAAGACTTTCCCCGATCCAGTACGAGGCGTTGTCCGCCAGGTCCGAATTCGGGTTCATCGCCAGGAACTCCCGGAACCCTTCCATGGCGAGGTCGAAGTTCCCCCGCTGGTAGTCGCGGAACGCAGCGTTGTAGGCCTCCATCGGGTCGGCCGTGGGGGAGACGGGCGCCGGAACGTTGACCTCGCTCATGGCCGGGCCGCCCGCGGTGGAAGCGGGCGCTACCTGGGCGGCCTGGACGCGGAGCGCCTCGATCTCGGTCTGCTGCCGGGTGACCTGCTGGGCGATCTGGTCGATGCGGTAGTTCGTCTGCTCGATCCCGCCCTGGGTGTTCTGGATCCGCTCCTCGATCTCGCTGACCTTCGCGACGAGGGTCGCGTTGGACTTGAGGAGCATCTCGGTCTGTTCCGCGATCCGCAGGTTGACGCTCTGCACGTCTTCCTTGCTCGAGGTGGTTCGCTTGACGTTGGCGAGCTCTTCCTGCAGCTCGGCCACCTTGTCCTGCATCTGCTCGAAGTCGGACGTCGAGACGCAGCCGCTGGCGGCGAGTGCCGCCGCCAGCGCTACGGTGAGACGGAACGCGGTGATCGTCTTCATTTCACCACGACGAGGTGTGCGCGGCGGTTCGCCCGCCAGGCTGACTCGTCGTGCCCTTCGTCGAACGGCCGCTCTTCGCCATAGCTGACGATGCGCATCCGCGAGTCGTCGATGCCGAGGGTGGCGAGGAACTCGCGCGCGGTGTGGGCGCGGCGGTCGCCGAGGGCCAGGTTGTACTGCTCGGTGCCCCGCTCGTCGCAGTGGCCTTCGATGAGCAGGTTGTAGCCGGCGTTGGCCTTCAGCCAGTTCGCCGACGCGGTCAGCGCGGCCTGCGCTTCGGTGTCGAGGGTCGACTCGTCGTACGAGTAGAACGCGTCGCGGATCAGCCCGCGCTCCTGCAGGAAGCGGTTCAGCTGCTCGGCGTCGCTCGGCAGGACCTCTTCCTTCGGCTGCGTCTCCTGCACGAAATCGGACGGCTGCTCGACCGGTGTGACGGGCGCCGCGACCGGAACGTCCGGCACCGTCTGCGTGACCGGTGGCGTCGGCGGCTGCTCGACCGTCCTTTTCCGGCTGGACCGGCACGCGGGCAAGAGCGCGATGACGATGAGCACGAGGCTGGCGATGAGGATCCGGGAAATTCTGGTCATGTCTTCAGTCAACTCCTTTGATTCGATGATATCGCTCATTCTGGCTTCTTCGACCAGTCGGGTTCCTTGTTCTCACCCTCGGTCGTGAGGGGGAGAAGATCGGTGCCGTCGACGCGCATCCGGTACACCTGCCACCGTTTGCTGCGGTTCGACTGGAACGCGATCCACTGCCCGTCCGGAGACCACGTCGGCTGCTCGTTCGAGCCTTCCCCGGCGACGATCCGGTTCTCTCCGGTGACGAGGTTCGCGATGCGGATCTGAAACCGTCCGTTGACGCGCGACGTGTACGCGATCCGCTCGCCCTCGGGCGACCAGGTGGCGTCGTCGTTCCACGTCCCGTCGTGCGAAATGCGGCGGATGTTCGTCCCTTCCGCGTCCATGACGTAGATCTGCGGCGTGCCGCTGCGGCCCGACGTGAACGAGATCTGCCGCCCGTTCGGACTCCACTCCGGCGTCGATTCGATCGAGCCGGTCGTCGTCAGCCGGCGGAGGCCGGAGCCGTCGTCGCGGATCAGGTAGATGTCGGGGTTCCCGCGCACCGAGCCGACGAACGCGATCTCGTTGCCGATCGGGGAGAACGTCGCAGACGTGTTGAGATTCAGGCCGGAGTGGACTCGGATGCGCCCGCCGCCCCGGCGGTTGATGATGTACATGTCGCTCGTGCCGCGCGCGAACGAGGTGTAGACCATCCGATCGTTGTCGGGCGACCAGCTGGGAAGGATCGACAGCGTGTTGTGGAAAGTGATGCGGCGTTGGTTGCCGCCGTCCCAGTCCATCAGCCAGATCTCCCACGTGCCGGTGCGGTTCGACGCGAAGGCGATCTGCGACATGAAGATGCCCGGCTTGAGGTTCAGCGTCCGGACCAGCTCGTTCGCGATCGTATGTGCCGTGCGCGACAGCGCGGCCTGCGGCGAACGGTAGCGCTTGCCCATCTGGACGCCGCCGGCCTGGTCCACCAGCCGCGCCTCCACCACGTACTCCTGCCCCTCGGCCCAGACGTTGAGCTTGAGGTGGAACTGGGCGTTGACGCGCTTGAGCAGGTCCGCAGTGACCGGGACCCCCGGCGGAAGCGGCGCGAGACTGAAGATGCCGCTGTACGCCAGGTCGCGGGTGAGCGGACCGAAGAAGTCCTGCCGGACGATTTCCGAGTCGACCGGGGCCGGCACCGCGCCGCTCG
>JBAQWH010000587.1:0-1978 GCA_049298815.1 Thermoanaerobaculia bacterium
GCGCTCGGCGAGCAGCCTCGCGCCCTCCGCACCCTTGCGCACGCTCGCTACGAGCCATCCGATGACGACACCTGCAACGAGCGCAGCGAGGGCAAGAACGAGAGACGTCGGGGTCATGAACTCATGATAACTGGTGAACCACTCAACCACAGAGACACCGAGAACACAGAGGTTCACAGAGCCGCGCACCGCGCCTCTGTGCCCTCTGTGTCTCTGTGGTGATCTACTGCGTGAGCCTTCCCAGCGCTTCGACGACCCGCTCGACTTCCGCTTCGTCGTTGTAGAAATGCGGCGAGAGGCGGAGCATCCCCTCGCGCGGGGCGCAGATGATCCGCTCCTCCTCGAGCTTCCGGTGGAGCCAAAGGATCGAGGTCTTCTCTACATCTGGTGGAATCGCGCCGACGATCGGCGACGCGAGCGGCTGCGGCGATCCGATCCGGAACCCGATCGCCTCGAGCTTCGACGCGAGCAGTCTCGCGAGCTCCATCGCGCGGGCGTTGGCCGCATCGACCCCCACCTCGAGCAGCAGGTCGATCGCCGCGCGCAGCCCGTAGATCCCGTTGGTGTTCAGCGAGCCGGCCTCGAAGCGACGCGAGTCCGGCAGGTACTCCATCGTGCAGTCGAGGAACTTCCCGTGCCGCTCGATGTTGGTCCATCCCTCTTCGACGACATCGAGCTCCTCGAGCTTTCCGGCCGCGACGAAGAAGATCGCGGTCCCTTCAGGGCCGCAGAGCCACTTGTGGCCGTCGGCTGCGAGGAACGAGACCTTCGCCTTTCGGACGTCCATCGGGATCACACCGAGGCTCTGGATCGCGTCGACGCAGAAAAGGACGCCGCGCTCTTCACAGAGGTCGCCGATCGCGACGAGGTCGGCCGCGAAGCCGTTGTGGAACGCGACGGAAGAGACGGTGACGAGGCGGGTACGTCGGTCGATGAGGCGCTCCACGTCGTCGACGCTGAAGCGCCCGGCGCGGTTCGGCACCTCGCGGTATTCGACGCCGCGTGCCGCGAGCCGTTTCCACGGCACGGCGTTCGACGGGAACTCGAGCGAGGTGCTGATGACGTTGTCACCCTCGCGCCACCGCAGCCCTTTCGCGATGAAGCTCAACCCCTCCGAGGTGTTCTTGAGGATTGCGATCTCGTGCGGCTCGGCATTGATCAGCTTCGCCGCCGACTCGCGGAGGCGCTCCGGCTCGTCGTACCAGTCGCGCCAGTGCGTCGCTCCCCAGTCCCTCTGGTCGCGCGCATGCGCCTGCATCGCTTCCGCTGCGCGGACCGACAGCGGGCCGACCGCGGCATGGTTGAAGTACGTCGCGTTCCCGGTCACCGGGAACTGCTCGCGCCATTCCGATCGCTTCATCGTCAGTACCGTCCAAGGCGGTCGACGTAGGCGTCGAACGCCGCTCTCATGTCCGCGAGGGTGTCGCCCCCGAACTTCTCCCGCATCGCGGAGGCCAGCACGATCGCGAGCATCGCCTCGCAGACGACGCCGCAGGCGGGAACCGCGGTCACGTCGCTCCGCTCCCACTGCGAGCGGTGCGGCTCGCGCGTCTCGATGTCGACGGACGGGAGTCCGACGCGTGTCGTCGAGATCGGCTTCATGAACGCGCGCACGACGACGTCCTCGCCGTTCGTCACGCCCCCTTCGAGACCGCCTGCGCGATTGGTCTCGCGGTGATACCCGCGCCCTTCTTCGAAGCAGATCGCGTCGTGGACTTCGGTACCGGGGCGGCCGGCGGCCGCGATGCCGTCCCCGATCGCGACTGCCTTCACGGCGTGGACCGACAGGATCGCCTGTGCGATCCGGCCGTCGAGCTTTTCGTCCCACTGCACGTAGGAGCCGAGACCGGGAGGCACGCCGTGGGCGGCGATGACGATCGCCCCGCCGAGCGTGTCGCCGGCTTCCTTCGCGCGATCGACCGCGGCGATCATCGCCTCCTCGTCGGCCTTGCGGATGGCCCGCAGCGGCGACGCGTCG
>JBAQWH010000588.1:0-1632 GCA_049298815.1 Thermoanaerobaculia bacterium
TCCAATCCCGCCGCGCTCAGCGCCGCGACGCCGATCGCCCGCGCCTCGGCCACTGCCGGCACGCCGACCGACATTCCCGGCGACACCTGGTCGGTCACCGTCGACCACCACGGCCGCATCTGGACGACCGCGCTGACCAGCACCTTCGGCGTGATCCGCTCGTTCCGCATCGAAGACTTCGTTCCCGCGATTCCGAACCAGGTCCGCGCTGCGACCCAGGTCGCCACCGGCCTCGTTTCCTGGCGTCCCGGTATCAATGCCGGACTGCCGCTGGGCACGACCTGGACCACCACGTCCGACCGCGCCGAGGGGATTCCTCGGAAGATGCAGATCGCGGTACAGGATCAGTCGTTCGGCGCGAGAGGCGGAAGCGAGTTTCTCACTGAGTTCGCAACCGACGAGCTCGGCGCGGACGCGGCGCAGACCGGCACCGCCGGCGAGTTCCGCATCTACACCATCACTGTCCCACGCACGCTGCTCACGCCGGCCAACCCGGAGCAGTTCCATCAGCAGCGCGTCACCGTCCGCAACAAAACCCTCGGGCTGCGCTGGTCCGGAGAGATCCTCGGCACTGCGAACAGCGTCTCCATCCCCGACGTCCTCGTGCGCGACGGCGACGAGATCGAGGTCAGGCGGAACTACGCCACGTATGCCGTGGTCACGCTCTTCGGCTACGGCATCGGCTTCTATGACCTCAATGCGCTGGAGCACAACCAGAGGCTCCCGCGTCCTGAGAAGCAGTACGACGTGAAGCTCGCGCTCACCGAAGGGCGAGTCATGAAGCCGAACGATCCGACGATCGAGGCGAAGCCGTGCGACCCGGCGGCGCAGCCTCCCGGCTATCCCTGCCCGCCGCGTGCGCTGACGTTCGCGACCGACACCGCGGTCCTTCCGAACGGCGCCGGGTTCGCGCTCTATCCGCTCGAGACGCGCTCGGGGATCGTCACGGTTACCGTCGATCCGATCGCCGGCTCGCAGGAGCCATCCGCGCAGAACGCTGCGCAGGTGAAGCGCTCCGCCTCCGATCATCTGATCTTTACCGGCGGCACAGGCGCGAGCGCGAACGACCATCCGCGCCTCAAGCCGATCCGTGATGCGTTTGCGGCGAGCGGCCGGATTCCGGCCACGCGTTTCACCAACCTCGAGCGATTCGACGTTCAGACAAAACACGGCACGAAGTCGTATGGTCTGGTTGCGGCCAACCAGTTTGGCCTCCTCGTCGTCGACCTCGAGGTGCCGATCTTCCTGAACGCGCTCGCCGACGTGATCTGGGCGCCCGCGGGGATCTACGGTGTCCGTCACATCGCCGGGACGCACTTCGCGACCGCGGTCGACGGGCAGGGCCGAACGCTGCTCATCGACCTCTCACGTGTCGATGAGCGCGTGCTGGCCGCGTCGCTCGCGACCTGCTCGGGCAACGACTGCCTCTTCCCGACGCTGAAGAAAGCGCTCGCGGCCGGACCGGACGCGAGTGACTCGACCGGCTGGCGCTTCGGCGCGTGGGACCCGCGCATCATCTGGCGCGCGGAAGACACCGACTTCGTCAACGGCACGCTCGCGCCGGTCGCCGACCCCGACACCGGCTTCATCTTCAGCGGCGAGCTGACGCAGAAGACGATCGACGTGCTGCAC
>JBAQWH010000589.1:0-8174 GCA_049298815.1 Thermoanaerobaculia bacterium
CCTTCATCCCGGTCTCGGCAGCGTCGGCAACCGACAACGCCACGTCGTAGGAGCGCGCGGCGTTCCCTTCGACCTGCGCGATCGACGCGCTCATCTCGACCATCGACGACGACGTGTCGGTCACGAAGTTGTTGAGGTAGACGACGCTCTTGTCGACCTCGTTGATCGAGGTCACCATCTGATGCGTCGCGGAAGCAGTTTCCTCGACGGAGTTGAACAGCGTGTCGGTGTGGCGGCTGACTTCCTCCATCGACGCGACCATCTCGAGCATCGACGACGACGTCTCCTCCGACGAAGCCGACAGCGCTTCGACGTTGTCGGTGATCTTGCGGACGCCGCTGTTGAGCTGGTCGATCGAACGGTAGGTGTCGTCGATCATCGTGCGCTGCTCGTCCACCCCCTGGATCACCGTCTGCGAACGGCTCTCGACCGTCTCGACGACCGAGCGCAGCTTCACCTGCGACTGGACAAGGTTCCGGACGGTCTTCTCGAGGTTCGCCGCCATCCCGTCGAACGCCTCCGACAGGATGCCGATCTCGTCGCCGGTGTCGAGCCTGGTCCGCTGCGTGAGGTCGCCGCGTGAGATCCTGCGCGCGACTTCGACCAGCGTGAGAATCGGCCGGACGATGAAGCGGGCCACGATCCATGCGAGCACCGCCGCCAACACGAGCACCACGATCGTGATGAGGACGTTCCACCCGCGAAGCGACCGCACCGCCTCGTTCGCGAGCGTGTCGTTCACCACCAGCCGGAAGTAGCCGCTCGCCTTCGCCCCCGGCGTCACCGCCGCGGCCCGCGACTCGTAGAAGGGCACGGTGAAGACGAAGTGCCCGTCGGAAATCACTCCGCCGGCCTCCTTCTTGAGCGGCCGCTGCGCGATCTCCGCCGGCCGCACTTTCTTCGTGGCGGCGAGGACCTTCCCGTCACCCGAGAGGAACTCCGCGTAGTCGACCGAGGTGCTTCTGGAAAGATCGGCGGCGATGGCCTGCAGGTCGTCGGTGAGACCGAAGATCACGTAGTAGCCGGCCGTCGACTCGATGGTCGTGGCGATCGCCCGGCCGTGCTCCACCGTCTGCGACAGCATCTCGCGGCGCACCAGCCACTGCTGGATCAGGATGATTACCAGAGCGATGACGATGGCCTGGATGGCGAAGGCGAGGATGAACTTCGCCCTCAGCCCGAAGCGGATGTTCGATTGATCTGAAGGAGCTTGCAAGGCCATAAGGACGGCTCGAAAGTATCTCACGAACCGCCGGGACCGCTCGTGCGCTGTCACCCGATCGAGGTGTCATCCGACGTCGATCGTGCGCAGGGCTCCGATGTGGCGGTCTGGCCACTTCGTCTCCAACTCGCCCTTCGCACGCTGCCGAGGCCGGTCTATCATCACGTCATGCCGCTCATCCGCTGTCCGCGCTGCGCGCAGGCGTACGACATTCCGGGCGTGGTCGCCGTGCGCCTGACGAATGCGATCGCCACGTGCCAGTGCGGCGAGTGGCTCTACGGCAGCAAGGCGCAGCTCCTCGCGCGGATGGGGGACGCATCGCAGATCCGCGAGATCGACCTCCAGCCGTACCGGGTCGATACGGCGCCCGAGGAGGGGGCCGCGCCCGCAGAGGCGGCGTCGCATTCGGCCCCGCGCTCCATCCGGATCTCGGCACGCGGCGCAGGGCAATCGGTCGATGAGGTCTTCACGATCGGCGACCACCCGCTCTGGATCGGGCGCAAGGGATGTCACGTCCAACTGGCCGAGTCGGAGCTGTCGCTGCGGCATTGTTCGATCTCCCTTCACGGACGCGATCTGGTCCTTCACGACGCCGAATCGCATACGGGAACGTTCATCGACGGCGAGGCGGCCCGGGAGAGCGTCATCGGCGAGGGCGTCCACATCATCCGCGCCGGGACCGCGCTGATCACGGTCGAGCCGACGTCCGAGGCTGGCAAGGCTGTCGAGCCGATGGCCCTCGAGATCTCGACCGTCGAAGCGCCGCTGTTCCCCGAGATGCTGCAGCCCCGACCGCCCGAGGAAGAGCCAGCGGCGGAGCGCGTGGTGCTCGTCTGTGTCAGCGGACCGCTCGCCGGGCAGGAGTTCGAGATCCCTCCGACGGGGCTGGTCGTCGGACGGGAGGGTCATGTCCGGGTGCCGGACGAGTTCCTCTCACGCCGGCACTTCGAGGTCATCCGCGGCGAAGACCACGCGGTGCAGGTTCGCGATCTCGGGAGCAGGAACGGCACGTTCCTCAACACGCTTCCGGCGCGCAACACGCGCGTGCAGCCGGGCGACGAGATCACCGCGGGCGTCAACAAATTCCGGGTCGAAGAAAGGCCCTGACGCCTTCCAGATTTCGACCTTGCGCGCCCCAGGCACGCCGATATACTCGATCCTTCCCCTGACCAGAGAGAGGCCAGAGACATGCAGCTCGAGTTGGCGGCGCTACGCATTCTCAACCCCCTGTCGGAACTGCTTCGGAGACCACTGAAACTCGTCGACGCCTCATCGCCCGAGGCGGCCAGTCCGGCCGCGGTCCGGCTGACGGCGCCGCGGATTGCGGTGGTGTCCGAGGACGGCGCGTCGTTCTCGGAGTTCGAGCGGCGGATCGTCGGCGAGATGTTCCACGTCATCAAGATGGCCGAGGAGTGCGAGGCCCGGTTCTCCGAGCTCGAGCAGCGGATGATGCTGCTGCAGCGCGAGAACCTCGAGCTCTCCGTCCGGAATCGCGAACTCGCGGAAGTCTCGTCGCGCGACGTGCTCACCGGTCTCTACAACCGCTGGTACGTGCTCGAGAAGATCGAGAGCGAGATCAACCGCGCGCTGCGCCACAACACGCCGGTCTCGCTGCTGATGCTCGACCTCGACCACTTCAAGCGGGTGAACGACACGTACGGGCACCCCGCCGGCGATCAGGTTCTCCAGGTCGTCGGCAAGCTGCTCCGCGACAGCTGCCGGATCTACGACGTCCCCGCGCGGTACGGCGGCGAGGAGTTCTGCATCGTCCTTCCCGAGACGCACATCGGCAACAGCACGACGGTCGCCGAGAGGATCAGGGAGCGGCTCGCCGTGACGTTCGTCGACTGCGGCGGCTCGCGGATCGGCGTCACGGCGTCGATGGGGATCGCCGGCTTCGGCTCGGTGGACGAGACCGACCTCAGCGCCGCGTCGCTGATCGAACGGGCCGATCAGGCCCTCTACACGGCCAAGAGTCGCGGCCGGAACCGGGTCGAGCTCTGGCCGTCGTGCGAGACCAGCCACTGAGGGTAGTGGTCTAAGTTGGGCCGGAGGCTGTAACGGGGGCCTGAAACGTCACCCTCCCGGTTTAATATTCGTCCGTGGACGAAACGCAGCGCTCCGATCAGATCCGCGAGTTCGAATTGCTACACGAGGACCACGACGTGAGCACGAAGTATTGGCCGGACTTTGCGTCAATCGTGATGACGTGTCACGACTGCGGGGCGATGCTCGAACTGCCGCTAGCGCAGCTGGCGACGACCGCCAACGAGGTTTAGAGCAGCAGGGACGGTTATCGTTGCTGACCGGACCAGTAGTCCGGCTTGACGACCGTGAAGCCGCCCGGAAGATCGACGACCTGAGGGAACTGGGATTTTCGGTAGTTGGCCTCGTCCGCGAAGTAGGAGTCGTCCGCAGCGTGCGCGAGATCGGCCGAATACCGTTTGGGCGGGAAGCACACGATCACGCGTTTCTTAAACCGCCTGCGAATCTCCTTGATGGCGGGCACCTGGTCACTATCGCCACTCACCAATACAAGATCGTCAACATCGGCTCGCATCGCATCGCAAAACATCTGCGTCGCGATTTTCACATCAGTCATCTTTTCGTGGCAGTCAACCCACGGCGCGCGACAGTCTGGGCACGTCACCTGGATCGTACATTTCTTACAGATGATCGGGTCCGCGCGATACGCGCCTTCGTGGATCTCGACAGCGGCGAGTGGACGTGTCGCGGTGAGATAAGCGTCCTGCCGCTTCTTCTTCTCGACAGGGCCGCTAATCCTTGATGTGAAATACTTTACGCGCGAAAGCTGTTGCCCATCACGTAGGATTGAAGAGCCAAACTCGGAGAGATTTAGCCACAGGAACTTGCGCCAACCCTGCTCTACGAGGCCGAAATAGAGGTTAAATCCGTCAACGTAAACGACGGCGCGGCGAGCGATCTCGGTACTTGACATGCAGGTACAGCCATCCTACATTGCGCACCGAATACAGCGCCAGCGACTAACCTCGCTGGTTTTTAGGCGGCCCCGAGAGGGGCCGCTGTTCTTTTCAGGCCGCTGACGCCTCGTTGGCCCACATGTCGAGCGCGAGCAGATCGCGAGCCTTCCATGCAGTCTTCGTGATACCTGCGGCCATCGCGGGCGTCTTGCCCTTCAACGAGGCGTGCCTGCGGCAGAAGTTGTAGTAGACCATCGTGATCGCGAGCATGTAGCAGTGGTTTTCGAGCTTCTTCGAGAAGCCGTTCGTCAGGCGCGTGAAGCGGCGATTCTGCATTCGCAGCGTCAGGTTCCAGCGCTCCATGAACGAAGTCGAGATGTGCTTGGTGATCGGCATTCCGAACTTAGGAATGCGGTCTACGCGCTGCAAGCGTCCTGGTGAGTACCTACTCGCTGCGCTCTTCGGAGTCGTCCCCGGAACCGGCTTACTACTCGCGTAGACCTTCACGACCTCGGCATGGTCGGCCTCGCCGTAGGCGAAGTTCTTATAGATCGCGTTGAAGTAGTCCGGCAGGCCATCGGTCGAGATCTGAAGTCGCATCATCGTGCGGGATTTCAGATCGCGAATCAGGGCGTCCGCGGCTTCCTGGTTGCGGTCACTCACCTGCCACGAGATCAGGAGCTTCGAGTCGGCGTCGAGCGCAGTCCATGTCCAGATCGAGCCGTAGCCGGTGACGCCCTGATAACTGGCCGGAACGTTCTTCTGCTTCGAGTAGCAGAACGACCAGATCTCATCGCACTGCACGCGCTCGGTGAGCAGGTGACGCACCTGGGCATCGTGGAAGCGCACGCAAGCACTGCCGACCTCGCGAATCAGACTCAGGACCGTCATCTTGGCCGCACCCGTCATCCGACAGGTGGCCGCGATGGAGTTCCCCTCGACAAGCGACATGAGGATCTGGCCGCGCTTCTCGTCTGACAGCTTGTTCATGATGCAACAATATATGCTTGAGGGGTCAAGTTGTCAAGGCGCCGAAATATCAAATTTGCTATCAGCCTCTTGACACTCACTCGCGCCGGGCATACCGTGCGCGCAGTACTGGTTCTTTGGTGTGGCCCCGCGCGGATTCGAACCGCGATCACAACCTTAGCAGGGGAGCGTCTTATCCATTAGACGACGGGGCCGAAGATGGGTCGGGTTGCAGCCTGACCTTTTCTTTGGTGCCATGTATAACAAAATTGTTATTGTCCTGTCAAGCGTGACGTGGGAGTAAGATGACTGGCTCATGGGCTGGCAGTTCCGCAACTACGTTTCCGGGCGTGGCGTGGACGAGATCGAGGAGTGGGAAGACACCCTGCCCGTGGCGGCACAGGCGCGGCTCGAATGGGTGCTTACCGTGCTAAAGGGCGTCCCTCGTTTCGCGCGGCCCTACGTTGGAACGCGCGCCAATTTTCCGGACCACTACGAGATTGTCGTCACGTCGTCGGGGCGCGAGTTAAGGCCGCTAGGTTGCTACGGCCCTGGGAAGGACAAGCAATTCACGCTTTTGGTCGGCGCGGAGGAAAAAGGCGGACGCCTTGAGCCGCGTCAGGCCGACAGCATTGCAGACGCGAGGCGAAAGATAGTTTTGACCAACCCGGACAGATCGAGGCCGCGGGAATGAACAGACTGCGATTGCTCAAGAAGCTTCAAGACAGGGAGTTCCGCCGCGCCTTTGCCGAACAATCCGTGGACGTTGGCGTTCCGGTACAGATCCGCGAAATGCGGCGCGCCCGAGGCTGGACACAGAAGCAACTAGCGGAAGCTGCGAGCGTGGCTCAAGAGTCCATCGCGCGAGCGGAGAGTCTGAGTTACGGACGCTTCACGTTGGCGACGCTGAAGAACCTGGCGGCAGCGTTTGACTGCGCACTGATCGTGCGTTTCGCGTCCTTTGGCGAACTGGTGGAATGGAAGGAGCGGGTTGACGAAGCGCGCGTCACGCCCCCCGATTTCGCGACCGACGACGCGCTAAGAATTGACCCCGACGTAGATCAGGCGCGTAACTCAACCTCGAACGCTGTTGTACTCCAGCCTTCGGAGCTGCCGCCGGTCACCCATCAGCGCCAGTTCGATTCCAGACCGTTCAAGAAACCGTACTCTCGGAGGAGTGTCCAATGGCCGAAAGCGAATCAGAGTTTGTTGACGTTCAGTTCCCAAACTTCTACACCAACAACGTCACCATCGGCAGCAACGCAATTGACTTCGCGTTCCTCCTCACCGAGCGCGTGGATGCCGAACACTCCATCATCAAAGCGCGGGTGGTGATGACGCCGACGCACGCGAAGATGTTGCTCAACACGCTTCGCGATCACATCGAGCGATGGGAAAACGCATACTGGCCGATTCAACTGCCACCGAAGAAACCTACGTCTTCGGCTTCCAGCGACTCTGAGCCGCAGCCCTAGCGATCTCGGCCCTTCGCTCCGGCGTCAACGACTCCGCGCGCCGCTTCCCGCCGATCCTCCCGCCGATCCTCCCGAAGGCGGCAGCGGCGGCGCGCATCTCGTCGGTAATCGTGGTCGGTTCCTCCGGTTTCGCGTCCGCTTCGCTCTTCGCGGCAAGCTCTTGCATCACGCGAACGGCAGACTGAGCGGCGTCTTCCCGCTTCGGTTTCTTGCTTGACCCCTTTGGCATACGTACAGCGTAACGCCGGGATCGCCAGAAGTCATCCAGTGGGCTGTTACATCTGGACCGTCAAACTAGACCACTACCCCACTGAGCTGACTTGCGCTCCACTTACGCTTGACTTTCGCTCTGTTACCGCCTATCTTGGCGGTAACGAGGCGAAATGATGACGTACGTGACCGAGCGGCAGCGAGACATCCTCGAGTTCATCCGGCAGTACCAGTCCGCCCGCGGGGTGGCACCCACCCACCGTGAGATCTGCGACCATTTCGGCTTCTCCTCCTACGGCACCGTCTACAAGCACCTCTCGCTCCTCGAGAAGAAGGGGCTGATCCGCCGTGACTGGAACCAGAAGCGCGGCGTAGAGCTGGTGGATGAAGCGGCGGCGGCACGCGAGGCCTCGCCGGCCCGCGAGCTCCCGCTGTTCGGCTACATCGCAGCGGGCCGTCCGCTCGACGTCGACGTCTCCGACGAGACGATCACGGTTCCCGAGCACCTGACCTCGCGCGGGGAGAACTACGTGCTGAAGGTGCGGGGAGACTCGATGGTCGACGACGGGATTCTCGACGGCGACCTCGTGATCATCGCGCGGCGCGAGCGGGCGGACAACGGCGAGATGGTCGTCGCCAACGTCAACGGCGAGGTGACGCTCAAGCGCATCTACAAGGAAGGTGAGCGTGTCCGGCTCCAGCCGGCCAACGCGATGATGAGCCCGATCTACGCGGCGGCGCGCGACGTCTCGGTTCAGGGAGTCGTGGTCGGCCTGATGCGGCGGTTCTGAGAAAGGTGAGGAAGACGATGGATCTCGTGATCAAACTCCGCGAAATCCGCCGGATGCGCGGCCTGAGCCAGAAGGATGTGGCGCGGCTGTCCGGCGTTGGTGAAAAGACGATCAGCTCGTTCGAGACCGGGAACCGGATCGGATCGCTCAAGCTCGCCCAGCTCGAGCGGCTCCTCGGCGTCTACGGGATCACCGAGGCCGAGTTCTTCGGGGCGTCGGTGGAGCGCCAGATCGCCCCGTGGGAGCTCGACGAGAACGAATGCGCCGCCCAGCGCGCTCTCGACGACCTCCGCGCCCTGCCCGAAGGAGTGCAGCGGACCCTCCTCGGCAAGTTCCAGCTGATGATCGACACCGCCGCCGAGCTCCATCACGTGTCGGACACGCGTCCCGCCTACGTGCGTGAGAACCCCGACTGGCACATGCTGAACTCGAGGAACTGAATCTGCGGAGGCCATCGCCTCCGCGGACTCATCCCGAGACAGCGCAAGTGCGCCGCGACGGAGCACTTGAGGCCGCGGAGCGGCGAAGTAGATCGAGCCGCGGAGCGGCGAAAGAGTAAAGCCCG
>JBAQWH010000590.1:0-12302 GCA_049298815.1 Thermoanaerobaculia bacterium
CGACCACGAGGACGTAGCACCCGGGTGCTACGTCCTCGTGGTCGCTACGCGACCCTGGTCACGAGCACGATTCGATGACTACGACCTGCGGTGTGGGTCGCGTCGAACGCCAATGCGCGTAACGCCCGAGGAGTCCGAGCACCAGGCCGCTGCCGGCCGCGATGCCCGCCCACTTCATCGGCTCGGTCCGCATCGAGTCGTTCATGCGGTTCCGCTGCAGGGCGACGTTCTCACGGGCGCTCACCTGGACGCGGGCCATTGACCGTTTCGTCCGCTCGCGCCGCTTCGCCATTTCGCGTTTCAGGAGTCCGGCTCGCGTCCTCATTTCGTGCTTCAGGGTGTCCACCGTCTCGGTGCTGCGCGACTTGAGGTGGTTCGCGAGCTCAGCACCGCGCGCCTTCAGTCCAACGGCTCTGCTCGTCGTTCGTTCGGGCATGGAGCGATGCGCGTCCGGATGGCTGCTGGCGCATCCGCAACTGCTCGTGTGTTCATGCGGGGCGAAGAGGCTGCTACCGGCCTCGACATCTCGACCGCTTCCAACTCGCACATCCGAATGCGTCGGCCACGTATCGATTCGATTGTTCATCAGTCCTCCGTTAGCGTTATTAGTAGTGCTAAGGAGGTGCCAGATGTGCGGATTAAGCTGAGCCGTTCGTGATATTTAGGTCGATCAGGCGCAACGCTCAGAACGCTCTTCCCTGCGATGGGTTTCAGCGGTCGTCCAGGATCCCGACGCCTGTCGTTCGACCAGGCGCAGCGCCTCGGCGGTCTGCGCCGCGATGCGCTCGAGTGCCGTCTTCTTCAGTTGCTCCAGCTCCACTTCGATGCGTTCGTTCATGGCTGCGAATGAAAGCGCCACCGCACGCGGCGTCGTATGACATTCGTCAGGTGGCGCCGAGGACTGCCATTCACCCGTGATTTCGGTCACGCGGCGACGTGGCAAATCAGGCGCCGCGACGCGTGATCAGCTCCATCTCGTCGAGCAGGGCCAATGCCTCGGCAGCCGACTCGCCACAGATGTCGGCGGCCGGTCGAAGGCTCCCGCAGACGCGCGGTCGCGCCGGGTCTTCGAAGATCGCGCAGCGGAGGTCGCCGGTGAGGTGGATGCAACGCACGCCTGCAGGCTTTCCGTCCGGCATGCCGGGGATCGCGGACGAAATCGACGGCGCGATACAACAGGCGCCACAAGAAGACCTGCACTCCATGTCGGGCCGAACCCGAAGGGTTGAAGAGCGATTCCACGCGGTCAGGCCGCGCCGTAGAAGTACGACACTCCCGTTTCCGAATCGTCGTAGGTCCAGAACCCCCGGTCGCGGTGCAGCCAGATGAAGTTGAGGATCGCGAAGTCGCCGCTCTCCCCGTGCACGTGCCACGCGAAGAGGAAGAGGAAGTAGACGCTCCACTGCGGCCAGGCGATCGCGGCGGCCGCGATCGGGATGTTGAGCAGGAACGGCGCGAGCGCGACGAGGACGAACGGCCGGCGGCTCGCGACGAACCGATGCGCTGTGACCCAGACCGCGAGCATCCGCGTCGAGAAGCCCCACCGGATGTCGCGCGCACCGATGAGGCGGTACGCGAACGCGTGCGCGAGCTCGTGGAGCGGCAGGAGGACCACGAGCAACGTGACGAAGGCGAGAACGAATGCGAGGATCGTCCGGAGCACTCCCTCGCCCCTCCCGATCGCGAGACCCACCGCCAGGCCGACGGCGAGGCCCGTCATCAGGTAGTTCGCCCACACGACCCAGGAACGCTGCCGCACCAGGTACTCCACGACGAAGTCCATGAGCCTGTCGTTGTGGAACTCGCCGAGGGGGACGTAATCGCCGGACGCGGCGAGGTCGTCCGGCGTGGGACGCGCACCCATCAGATCATCAGACGCGCGTTCAGACGCCAGATCGCGAAGTTGAGCGCGGAAGCGAACGTCACCCACAGCCAGTACGGCACGAAGAGCAGCGACGCCGCGCGGCTGACCCGCCACGCTCCGATCGTGAACCCGCCGATCACGAGCCAGAGGAAGACGATGTCGATCATTGCGAGATCGGGACGCTTGAGACCGAAGAAGAGCCACGACCAGGCGGCATTCAGGACGAGCTGCGCACTCCAGAAGGTGAGCATCGACGTGCGCCAACGCCCTTCGCTGCGCCAGACCAGCCACCCGGAAATGGCGATCATCACGTAGAGCGCCGTCCACACCGGCCCGAAGACCCAGCTCGGAGGATTCCACGACGGCTTCGTCAACCCGCGATACCACTCGCCCGGCATGAACTGGCTTCCGATGCCCGCCGCCAGAGCGACGAGGACGATGAAGACGATCAGAGAGATAGCGCGACGCATCGTCACCTCACACCGGCGCGACGACCACCGGGGCGCTGAACGCGCCGAGCGGCTTCGGCTTCACCGGCCTTGCGGTCGCCATCGCGAACAGCCAGGCGAGGAGCAGAAGCCCTGCCAGCAGTGCGATCAGGAAGAAGGTGGAAGGGCGCTGGGGACCCTTCTTGTAGCGGCCTGGGGTTCTGGTGGTGCGGTGACCCATGCGCGAATCCTACAGCAGCGTGACACCGCTGCGGCGCACGAGCCCTACGCCGCGTCCCAGAAGGCCGGGAGGAACTTCGGTGTCGCGCGGCGCACGGGCGTCACGCCGAGCCGCTCGAGCTCACCGAGCACCGCGTCGGCTGCCGCCGGCACGGCCGCCCGCGCTTCGTCGCTCAGGCCGAACTGCTCGAGCGACTTCGGGATCACGCCGATCAGAAGGATCTCCTCCGGTCCGTCGCTCAGCAGATCCATCATCAGGATCGTCTCCTTGAGCGACGGGTCGTGAGGGCTCAGGCGGATCGACGGAGGATGTCGCACGATCTCTTCGCGAGAGTACTTGCGGAGCTCCCCCGGCTCCCCTGCCGCAGCCACCGCATCGACGAACACGACGCTGTGGTAGCCGACCATCCTTCCCGCGAGGTCGAGGCTCGGCGTCCCGAGGTCTTCCACGGAGACGTGAGGCGGGAACTCGTAGTACGCATCGAGGTGGCGGATGATGGACGGACCGACCGCGTCGTCGCCGATCAGGACGTTGCCGATTCCAAACACCGCGATCCGCCGGGTCATCTTGTCTCCTCGGGAGTGGTCGGGGTCGTGCGTTGGACGGGAGCGCCTCGCGCCCCCGTCCAGTCGGGATCAGAGGACCTGGACCGCCGACACTTCGGCCCCGTCGGGGTCGAACGTGTGCACCGCACACGACATGCAGGGATCGAACGAGTGGATCGTCCGGACGACCTCGAGCGGATGGTCGGTGTCGGCCACCGGATTGCGAAGGAGCGACGCCTCGTACGGTCCGACGTTCCCTTTCGCGTCGCGCGGGCTCGCGTTCCAGGTCGTCGGCACGACCGCCTGGTAGTTCTCGATCTTCCCGTCCGTGATGACGACCCAGTGCGACAGCGTTCCGCGCGGAGCCTCGTGGAAGCCCATCCCTTCGACCGTGCCCTTGGGGAAGGTCGGCACGTTGAAGGTCGTGGTGTCACCCTTCGTCACGTTGTCGACGAGCAGTTCCCACTGCTTCATCGCCATGTCGGCCAGGGTGGCGCAGCGGATCGCGCGCGCTGCATGACGGCCGAGGGTGGAGTGCAGCACTTCGGGTCCGGCCTTGATCTTGGCGATCGCGCCGACGGTCTCGAGAGCGCGCACCGCCCACTTCGTCACGGTCGGTTCGCCGGCGGCGAAAGCGCAGAGGACGTTCGCGAGCGGGCCGACCTGCATCGGCTTTCCTTCGAACCGAGGCGCCTTGACCCACGAGTACTTCCCGGCGTCCTGGAACTCGGTGAATTCCGGCTCGGTCTCGCCCTTCCACGGGTGCAGCGGCTCGCTTCCCTTGTACCAGGCGTGCGAGGTCTCTTCGGTGACTCCCTTGCGGAAGTACTCGTCGTGCGGGCCGGCGATCGGCCTGTAGGTCGCGAGGTCGCCGTCGAAGATGACGCCGCCGGGAAAGTCGAACTTCGTGTTCTTGGTATCGAGCGGCAGGTCGGGAACGGAGAGGTAGTTCTTCACCCCGGCGCCGTAGCCGAACCACTCGGGATAGAAGGCAGCCACTGCGCAGACGTCGTTGAAGTAGACCTCCTGGACGAAGGGGATCACTTTGTCGAAGAGCGCTTTGATCTGATAGAGCTTGTCGAGGTTGAGCGTCGCTTCGCTGTTGAGGTTGATGGCGTTCGCGACGCCGCCCGGCGTGAGGTTCTGGATGTGCGGGGTCTTCCCGCCGAGGAGCGCGACGATCTGGTTCGCGTAACGCTGGTATTCGAGCGCCTGCAGGTAGTGGCTCGTCGCGAGGAGGTTCACGTCGGCCGGGAGCTTCATCGCAGGATGGCCCCAGTAGCCGTGCGCGAACGGTCCGAGCTGGCCGCTCGAGACGAGAGCGATGATCTTCTTCTGGACCGCCTCCATCTGCTTGGAGGAGTTGCCGGTCCAGTTCGAGAGGCTCTCGCCGAGCGACGACGCCTTCACCGGGTCGGCCTTCGGGATCGTCGTCACGTCGACCCAGTCGAGCGCGCTCAGCTGGTAGAAGTGGACGATGTGGTCGTGCAGCGCGTGCGCGATCACGATGAGGTTCCGGATGTACTGCGCGTTCAGCGGGACCTCGAGGTTCAGCGCGTTCTCGACGGCGCGCACCGAAGCGAGCGCGTGGACCGTCGTGCAGACGCCGCAGAAACGCTGCGTGAACGCCCAGGCGTCGCGCGGGTCGCGCCCCAGCAGGATCTTCTCGATGCCGCGCCACATCGTGGACGACGCCCAGGCCTTCTGGACCGAGCCGCCGTCCACTTCGACGTCGATGCGAAGGTGCCCTTCGATTCGGGTGATCGGGTCGATGACGAGTCGCTTGGACATGCTTCTCTCTCCTAGTGCGCGGGTGTAGGCGCGACGGTCACGGCGACCGGGGCCGCCTTCTGCGATGCGAGTGACGGGACTCCGCTCAGGACCGGGAACGTCTTCACGATGAAGACGTACGCGGCGAGCTCGAGCGCGACCAGACCGACGGTGATGAACAGCTCACCGACCGACGGGAAGTACGCCCAGCTCGGGCCGGGGTCGAACGCGAGGAGGAAGGTGCTGAAGCGGTAGAGCGTGCCGGCGACCGCCACCAGCATCGCCTCCCGGAACAGCCCTCCGATCGTCCGCCGCCGCGCCAGAATCGCAATGAGGAATGGAGCGAGGAAGAGCACGTTCTCCAGCCAGAACAGGATCGCGTAGAACTCGAACTGGAACGCGAGCCCGAGGCGGCCGCGGATGACGAGATCGATGAAGCGGAACACCACGAAGAGCAGCGAGCCCATCGCCGCGAACCGCTGAAGGAACGTCAACATCTCGACGTGCGGCTTGCGGTGGAACGCGAGCGACGCGAACGCCGACTCGAAGATCACCGCCGCATAGCCGACGGCCAGGGAAGTGAAGAGGAAGAAGAGCGGAAGGAAGGGCGTGTTCCACAGGGGGTGCAGTTTCGGGCCGCCGAGCAGCATCAGAAGCCCGAGCGACGACTGGTGCATCGTCGGGAGAAGGATGCCCAGACCGACGAGCCAGATCATCGCGCCGTTGAGAATCGGGAGGCTCTTGCGGGCGAACTCCCGCTTCTTCTCGTGCTCGCCGTCCTTCCACTTCTCGAGGAACGCCGGGGCGAGCTCGAGCCAGAGGACGACGATGTACGCCATGATGCAGACCGCGACCTCGAGCAGCGCCGAGTTCACGTTCCAGTGCCAGATCTGGATCGGGACCTTCCAGAGGTACCACGGACGGCCGACGTCGATCGCGATCGACAGGCCCGCCAGCGTGTAGCCGAGCGCGCTCGTCAGGATCGCCGGCCGCACCAGCGGATGGTAGCGGCCGCGGTTGAAGATGTAGACCAGCAGCGCCATCGCGTAGCCGCCGCAGGCCAGCGCGGTCCCGGTGACCACGTCGAAGGCGATCCAGATGCCCCACGGGTACCCGTCGTTCAACGCCGTGGCCGCCCCAAGGCCGACGACGAATCGCCAGACGATGAGGACGATTCCCAGCGCGCCGAGGGCGAGCAGGACTTTGAACGGCCGCGTCATCAGCGGGCCGCCGACGGCGCTCGCATCACTCCTGACCATCTTCGCCTCCCTCCTGCGTATCGGCGCCCTCGGCGCGACGGCGGCGCAACAGCACCGCAGCGAGGACGCCGTAGAGCGCGACCGGCGCGATGAATCCGCGATAGACCGCGTTCTGCACCGACTGCTGCGCGTCCGGGACCGCCGTCTCGTCGCTGTACCGGAAACCGAGCTTCTCGAACGGGACGTGCGACAGGTAGAGCACCTGGGTGCCGCCGAGCTCCCGCTCGCCGTAGACCTTCGGGACGTACTTGTCGGGCTCCGCGTCGATCCGACGGTGGCCTTCCTTCACGAGATCGGTCCACTTGCCGAACGAGATCGCGTCGCGCGGACACTGCTCGGCGCACGCGGTGCTCTTTCCCTGCTCCACGCGGTCCCTGCAGAAATCGCACTTCACGATTTTCGGAGCCTTGTTCGCCCACTCGAACTTCGGGACCTCGTGCGGACAGGCGACCTGGCAGTAGCGACATCCGACGCAGCGGCTCGCATCCCAGTCGACGATGCCGTACTTCCCCTTCGTCAGCGACCCGAGCATGCAGGCGTTGACGCAGGCCGGGTCGATGCAGTGCATGCACTGCTTCTTCACGTACGAGTACTCGTTGCCTTCGCGGTAGAGCTGGATGACGGTCTTCGAGTACTGGTTGAGTCCTTCCGGGGCGTCGTAGAGGCCGCCGCCGTACCCGTCGGTGTCGGCGGGAAGCTTTGCGCGATCCTTACAGGCGACCGTGCAGGTCTTGCAGCCGATGCAGCGCGTCGCGTCGTAGAGCATCCCGACGGCGTCTTCGGGAGCCTGCCGGCGTTCGCGCGCCTCGGACCTGACCGGAACGGCCGAGACCGCGGCCGCCGTGACGAGTCCCTTGAGCAGTGTCCGTCGATCGGTCGGCATCGCCTACTCCTTCGTCTCGGGGTTGTCGCCGTTTCCACCCGTCCGATCGAGCTTCCGGGAGAACGCGATTCCGGCCCCGGCCAGCACCCCGGCCGCGACGCCGGCAACGCCGGTCGCGAGCGGACTGATCGCACTCGCTTCCGTGAAGATCCCGGGATAGGTGTCGGGGCCGAGCGGCCGCGTGATCGGCGCGGTTTCGTGAAGCGCCATCGTGTAACCGATCCCCTTTTCCGTGCAGCCGAAGCAGGGAGCACCGATGCCGATCGGCCAGACGTCGACCATGTCGTTGAAGTGCCGCGTCGAGCAGGGAGCGTGGGTGACCGGGCCTTTGCAGCCGAGCTTGTAGAGGCAGTAGCCGGAGCGGTGATTCTGGTCGCCGAACTGCGCGGCGAAGCGGCCCGCGTCGAAGTGCGCGCGCCGCGGGCAGTGGTCGTGGATCACGCGGTCGTATGCGAACTTCGGCCGGTTCTGCGCGTCGAGCTCGGGAAGCGTTCCGGTCCTCGCGTACTGAAGCACCACCGCGAGCAAAACGTACGGGTTCGGCGGGCAGCCGGGGATGTTGACCACCGGCTTGTCCTTGACGACCTGGTCGGTGCCGACGGCGTTCGTCGGATTCGGTCCGGCCGACTGCACGCCGCCCCATGACGAGCAGGAACCCATCGAGATGACGGCGGCCGCCCGCGACGCGATCGCCTTCAGGCGGGCACTGCCCAGCTGATTTGCGATCTTGAGGTACTTGCCGTCGTTGCCGAGCGGCGTCGATCCTTCGACGACGAGGACGAACTTGCCGTCGTTCGCCTTCATCGCGTCGTGGAGCGCCGCTTCCGCGTCGTGTCCCGACGCCGCCATGACGGTCTCGTGGTAGTCGAGCGAGATCACGTCGAACAGGAGGGTCGCCAGGTCAGGTGCCACGGGACGCAGGAGCGTCTCCGTACAGCCGGTGCACTCCTGCATGTGCAGCCAGATCACCGACGGTCTGCGGGCAGCTCCTACCTCGGCCGCCACCGCTTCGACGTCGAGGAAGTTCGTGAGCGCCAGGCCGAACGGCGCAGCGACCATGAGCTTTCCGCAGAAGGAGACGAAATCACGCCGGCTGACCCCGGACCGCTCGAGATACTCCGAAATGCTTGTGTAGTCCCTGTCGTCTGTTGCGCTCATGCGCCGCTCTCCTCGTTACGATTCGGACAAATCTCTGGACGAAGTTGAACGAGGGTATGAGTGCATCCCACAGAGCTGCGGGATCGCGCATCACCTACTTGGAGCCCTGATGGCTACATGCGCGCGTAACCGACCTCACCTGCTCCTGTCCGCGACAGGCCAGGTCCGGTGGTTTGCCAGGGAGAAGCGACACGGCGCAACTGACTGATCCGTCGAGCGATAGCAGCCGTGTTCGCCCGTCACACGACGTTGCAGCCGAATCGGGCAAAAACAGAACGAGGCGTCACTCGAAAATGACGCCTCGCTCCTCCGGCATGAATCTGCCGCGTGACACGGCGGCTCGCTTCAGGTGACTTGTGTCACCCGCTCAGCGACCGAACGTATCGCAGTCCGACATCCGGCCGCTGCGGAGTCCCCGCTCGAACCACTCGACGCGCTGCGCCGAGGTGCCGTGCGTGAACGTTTCCGGATTGGCGCTCCGCCCCGCTTCCCGCTGCAGCCGGTCGTCGCCGATCGCGGAAGCGGCGTTCAGCCCCTCCTCGACGTCCCCCTCCTCGAGGATCTTCCGCTGGGCGGTGCTGTGCCCCCAGATTCCCGCAAAGCAGTCGGCCTGCAGCTCGAGGCGGACCGAGTACTCGTTCGCGTTGGCGCGGTCGCGCGCCATTGCATCGTGTACCTGCCCCGCGATCCCGAGCTGGTTCTGCACGTGATGCCCGATCTCGTGAGAGATGACGTACGCCTGCGCAAAATCGCCCGGTGCGCCGAAACGCTGATGCAGCTCGTCGAAGAACGAAAGGTCGAGGTAGACGGTGCCGTCGGCCGGACAGTAGAACGGTCCCGACGCTGCCGTGGCTCCACCACATCCTGACCGGACGGACCCGCGAAACGGCGACAGTTTCGCCCGTTCGTATGCCGATCCGTGCTGCTCCTGGAAGACGCGCGTCCAGGTGTTCTGGGCGTCGTCGAGCACGAACGACACGAACTCCAGCCGCTCCCGCTCCTGGGGCGTTTCCGTCGTTGGGGGCGCTGCCTGCCCCGGCCCCTGCGCGGGACCTCCGGCACCGTCGAAGAACTGGAAGAAGTTCTGGCCGGTGACGAGGCTCAGGACCAGCAGGATGATGATCCCGCCGCAGCCGAGCCCTCCGCCGAGCTTCAGCCCGCCTCCGCCTCCCCGTCTGTCGATGATGTCGCGACTGATGCCACCAGGTGTCCAACGCATGAGCGCGTTGATAGCACGTCCGGGGCCAGGCGGACCAGTGGCCAGTTGTCAGTCGTTAGTGGTTAGTCGTTAGTCGTTAGTCGTTAGTGGCCAGTGGCCAGTGGCCAGTGGTCAGTGGTCAGTAGCCAGGCAGTGGGCGGGGGTGGAGCCGCGGAGCGGCGGAAGAATGTAGCCCGGGGCGTGAGCCCCGGGAATCGGGCCGCCTCGTGATCGAGCCGCGGAGCGGCGAAAGAGGCATCCGTCTTCCCCCGCTCCGCTGCTCAATGCTAAATCGCTGACCAAAAAAGACTAACGACTAACGACTAACCACTGGCCACTGACCCCTGGCCACTAGATCGTTCCGCCGTCCCCCGGCGGGTAGTCATCCGCGCGCACGAGGATGTCGCGCGGCTTCGAGCCCTGGGAGGGGCCGACGATGCCGTTCGCTTCCATCATCTCGATCAGGCGTGCGGCGCGGGAGTAGCCGAGCTTGAGGCGGCGCTGGAGGTACGAGGCGCTGGCCTGGCCGGTGGAGAGCACCGTCCGGACCGCGTCGTCGTACTTCGGGTCTTCCATGAACTCGAAGCCGTCCTCGCCACCCTTTTCGTCGACCGGCCTGGTGATCTCCTCGAGGAAGTTCGGTGTCCCCTGGTTCTTCTTGACGAAGTCGACTACGGCGTTGATCTCCTTCTCGGAGACGTACGCGCCGTGGATGCGTCGCAGCCGCGCGGTCCCCGGCGGGAGGAACAGCATGTCGCCGTTGCCGAGGAGCTTTTCCGATCCCTGCACGTCGAGGATCGTCCGCGAGTCGATCTTCGAGGCGACCTGGTAGGAGATGCGTGACGGGAAGTTCGCCTTGATGACGCCGGTGATGACGTCGACCGACGGCCGCTGCGTCGCGATGATGAGGTGGATGCCGACCGCGCGTGCCTTCTGCGCGATCCGTGTCACCGAGTTCTCGACGTCCTTCGACGCGACCATCATCAGGTCGGCGAACTCGTCGATGATGATGACGATGAAGTGCAGCGGGTCGGTCTTCGGCAGGTCCTCGTCCTGCGACAGTTTGAGCGCACGCCGCAGCGCTTCCGGATCCTTCACGAGCGCGTTGTACTGGTCGATGTTGCGGACGCCGCACTCGGCCAGCGTCCGGTAACGGTTCTCCATCTCGTTGACCGCCCAGATCAGCGCGTTCGACGCGAGCTTCGGGTCGGTGACGATCGGATGGAGAAGGTGCGGGATGTCCTCGTAGATCTTCAGCTCGACCATCTTCGGGTCGATCATGAGCATCCGCAGCTGGCTCGGCAGCGCCTTGTAGAGCATCGAGATGATCATCGCGTTGAGGCCGACCGATTTGCCTGCGCCGGTCGCGCCTGCGACCAGCAGGTGCGGCATCTTCGCCAGGTCAGTGACGAACGGCTCGCCGTGGATGTCCTTCCCGAGGGCGAGCGTCAGCATCGACGGCGACGCGATGAACGTCTCGGTGTCGATGATGTCGCGCAGCGTGATCAGCTCGCGGATCTTGTTCGGCACCTCGATGCCGACGGTCGACGAGCCCGAGATCCGCTCGATGCGGATCGATTCCGCCTTGAGGCCGAGCGCCAGGTCGTCGCCCAGGTTCACGACTTTCGCGTACTTGACGGCCGCGCCGGGCTTGAACTCGAACGTGGTGACGACCGGCCCCGGGTGGTACGCGGTGACCTCGCCCTCGACGGAGAACTCACGGCAACGCTCCTCGATGAGCCGGCCGGTCTCGAGGAACTTCTTGTGGACGTCGTCGTTGATGCCGCCCAGCTTGGGCCCCTCGGCGAGGACGCCGACCGGAGGCAGGAGTTCGTGCGTCAGCTTCGTCTCCCGCTTCGCGACCGGCTTGCGCACCGTGGGCTTCGCCATCTGCGGGCGCGCGCGCTGCGTCCGCGCGATCACCGGCGCCGCGATGTCCTCGAACTCTTCGTCCTCGAAGTCGTCCTCGGCAACAGGCAGCTCCAGCGCGACCGGACGCGCCCGCACGTACGGCTCGAACTCCGGCAGCGGCTGCACGTCCCGATCGATCCGGTAGAGCTCGAATGGATCGGGGGACGGCTGTTCCGCCAGAGCTGCGGCGGCGCGCCTGAGGTCCGCCTTGGTCACCTTTCTGATCTGGAAGCTGCCCCGCCCCTTCACCTCGCGGACGACCGGCCCCTTCACCGCAGGCTCGACTGACGGCACGAGGCGCAGCGGCGCAAGCTCCGCCTTGCTCAGATGCTTGGTGACGAGGGCGTCCCTCATCTTCTCCTTCCGGCGGCGCTCGGAGAAGCGCGCCCACTGGAGCGAGAGGTTCTGCCCGAGCGCGACGAAGCGCCGCTGGATCGCGAGGAAGATCGCGCCGAGACTGATCCTTGTGGCGAGCAGCAGGCCGATGAGGATCGCCGTGAACAGCGCGATCGCCGCCCCGCTGCCATTCAGGTTCGCGCTGACCGCGGCGTTGATCTCCTGCCCGATGTACCCGCCCGACGGCACGAGCGACCCGCGGATCCAGATCTTGCCGAGCGCGAGATCGAGCATCGGCGGGAGCGCGAGTGTGAGGATGACGAAGCCGATCAGCTTGGTGTGGAAGAACTCGATCTCATGGCCCCAGAAACGTTTCCACCCGGTCAGGAGCAGCGCGGCGGGGAAGATGAGGCTTACGAACCCGAAGAAGCCGACGAAGAGCCACGCCAGCGTCGCACCGTAGTAGCCGATCGCGTTGTGGATCTCCGTGTTGGTAGAGGTGAAGAACGCCGAGGAGTCTTCGGGGTGGTAGGTGACGAGGGCAAGTGCGAGGCTGAGACCGGCCGCCGAAAGAACGATCCCGATCAGCTCCTCCCCTCGCCTGCTCTTGAAAAACTCGAGTAGCTGCATCCCCGCCCGCACCCCCAGCTGTAGGGCTGAGTTTAGCAGAATTCAGGCCTGTTTCGGCCGGGGGCGCCGAAGTGTGAAG
>JBAQWH010000591.1:0-4463 GCA_049298815.1 Thermoanaerobaculia bacterium
ACTTCACACTTCACACTTCACACTTCCAGGGGGTCGCTACTTCTTCGCGCGTCCGCGCTTCGGCGTATTCAGCAGCTCGCGAAGGTCCTTGCCCGCCTTGAAGCGGACGTTCTTCGACGCCGGGATCTTGATGGTCTCGTTGGTGCGCGGGTTACGCCCCTCGCGCGCCTTGCGCTCGGAGACGGTGAAACTGCCGAGGCCCGGGACGGCGCAGCGGTCGCCGCTCTTGCACGTCTCCGAGATGTATCCGACGAACGCGTCGAACGCGGCCGTGGCCTCCTTCTTGGAAATGCCGGCCCTCTCGGCAATGGCGTTGATCACGTCGGCTTTGCCTGCCATACCCTTCCTCCTGTACTGCTCGCAGCAGTCCGTTCTTTCGGTGGAGTCACGACAATAGGAGCGGCGTGAGGGAATGTCAACGCAGCGAATCGCGCCGTTCCGCTGCGTGCTGGGTAGCGCTCTGTTCGAGCGCTTCGAGGCGTAATCGCCGGAGGTTTGCGAGGTAGCCATCGACGACCGAGATGACCTGCGCATGGCTCCACGCGAGCGGCGAGACGGACAGCGGCGGATCGCCCTCGGGATCGACCTGTTCGGGCAGGGTCATCGACGACGTCGCCGTCGAACGAGCCCAGCGCACGAGGTCGAGCGCTCCCTGCAGGTCTTCGGGAGTCCTCGCCGAGGCGATCGCATGCTCGGCCAGCCAGAGCGTCGAGATGACCCAGGGATTCCCGGACGTTTCGTCCCCCTCTCCGACGGAGCGCTGAAAGGAATCGTTCTCGTAGCGGGCGATCCCTCCGGCGGAGGGGACGCGAAGCGTTTCGCGGATCGCCTTCATGGTCGCTTCGACCGTCGCGCTGGTGGCCGGGAAGACTCCGAGGTGGAAGGCCGCGAAGGCCGACGAGTCGACGGTCTTGTCGATCTCGAGCCCGGAGTCGCCGAGGATGAGCCCGCGCGCGAAACGCCCCTCGTCCTCGAGCCAGAGGTGACGGACCATCGCATCGCGAAGCTGGAGCGCGGTCTCGAGGTAGACCGCCCGGCGGCCCTGGTCGTTGAAGAGGTTCGCGAGCTCCGCGGCTGCGGTCAGCCCAGCCCAGACCGCGGCACAGGTGAACGTGAAGACGCCCTGCCGTTCCTCCCAGAGGTCGAAGCTCGGGAGCGGAAGGCTCGTCTCGGTGTCGCGGTAGCGGACGAGGAACTCGGCCGGCGCGACGACGAGACGCTGGTAGACCTGCCGCAGCAGGTCGAGGTCGCGAGTCCGGTCGTAGTGGCGCGCGACCAGCCAGATGACGAGCGCGGTCTCGTCCTCCTGGATCGGCAGCTGCGGGACGCCGTTGCGCACCCACGGGTGCCAGAGCGACGCGACCGAGCCGTCCGGATGGTATTTGTGGAGGAAGTAGCCCTCGTCCTTGATCGTGTGGCTCGCGAACTGGAGGAACCGGCGCGTGATCTCCGTGAAGCCCGCGCGGTCCATCGCATCGCAGACGAACGCGGCGTCGCGCGCCCACATGTAGGCGTAGTGGTCGTTGTGGCCCGCCGGCACGTCGGAATCGCACGAGGCGAGCACCCCTCCTTCGCGGTCGCAGTGCGTCGCCACCGTCAGCAGCGACCGTCGGTAGAGATCGATGATCTCGTCCGGGAGGTCGCGTAGATCGCGGCCCGGTTTGTTGACCCACGTGTACCAGTAGGATGCGGTGCGCGAGAGGATCTGGGCGGGTCCCTCGCTTCGCACGGCCTCGTCGAGACGACGGACCGCCGCGTAGCGGTCGCCCGCGCAGATCCAGTAGTACATCGTCGCGGTCCCGCCACCTTCGACGTGCAGCGGCACGGCGATCGTCGAGTCGACGGTCCCCTGTGCGATCGCCGTCATCGACAACTTCCCATCCTCGGCGTCGCGCCAGCTCGGCCCCGACGAACCGGCTCCGCTCCGGCCACACTCGTACTCGTGCACTCCGGTGTCCGAGTCGACCTGACAGTTCACCAGCAGGTACCGCGTTGCCTTGTAGTGGATGATCGTGCCCGTCTCCGGGTCGAACATGGCGGTGTCGCCGATCGGGTTGCCGCTGAGGGCCAGATCGTGGTGGAAGAAGAGCTTGACGTCCCGGGCCTCGCGTCGCGTGTTGCGAACGACGACCTTGCGGATGTAGGCATTGCTGTCGGAGTCGACCGCGTCGTAGCAGCGGATCCGGAGGCCGAGCGCCTCGTTCGCGCACGTGACGTCGGTGACGAGCGTGTCGCGGAGATAGTCGAGCTTCCTCGTCCAGGCCGGCTCATCGATCCAGCTGAGATCGTCGTCGGCCCAGACGCCGAAGCGGAACCGGCCGGCGGCGTGGTTCTCCATTCCGACATGGGGGAAATAGAAGTCTGCCAGCCGGTAGTGCGCGTCGAACGCGACGAGCAGGCTGCCGTTACCGATGGGAAGGTCGCGGGGCATGGGCGAGGGGTAGTCTACCGCCGCTGAAACGACTTCAGGATTTCCGCCGCAGGACGAAGGCGGTGAAGCCGTCGGCCCCAGACTCGGGAGTCAGCCGGAGCACGCCGTTCTCGACCCACTCCTTCGCGCCGGGCGGGACGAACGGCGCCGCGTCCGCCACTTCGAAGTCGCTGCGCGAGGCGAGCACCGCGTTCACGACGTCGTCGCACTCCTCCCGCTCGAGCGAGCAGGTGGAGTAGACGACGAACTCCGACGCGGCATCGAGCGACGAAGCGAGCATCTCGCGCTGGAGCGCTGCAAAGCCCGCGAGGTCCTGCTCTCGGAGGCGCCACTTGATCTCCGGGCTCTTGCGGATCGTCCCGGTCGCGCTGCACGGCGCATCGAGCAGCACGACGGGAAACCGGTCGCGGAACGGGAGCTGCCGTCCATCCGCCGCCACGATCCGGCGCGTCCTGCCGGTCAGCTGACGGAGCCTCGGCAGCGAGACGTCCGCGCTCACCACGGAGGCTCCACGACTGAGCATGAAGATCGTCTTGCTGCCCGGCGCAGCCGCGAGGTCGAGCACGCGGTCGCCGCAGTTCCGCGCGATCGCGGCGACGACGGCGCTCCCTTCGTCGAGCGGATAGAACTCGGCGCGGTCGAGGTCGGCCGTCGATCGCTTCAGCTTCCACACGCCCTCGATGAGACTGGATGGCTCACCGTCCGGCGGCGCTTTGTCGCCGAGCACCAGCACGTCGGGATACGAGAGCTCCTGATTTGCCTCCGCGATGCGCCGGGTCCGTTCCTCGCCATACCAGCGCTCCCACCGCTCGATCATCCAGCGTGGATGGGCGGTTCTCGGCGCAAGCTCCTCCGGCTCGGCCAGCGGTCCGGCGGTCGCGCGGCGGAGCACCGCGTTCACGAACCCGCGCGCCTTCGGCATTGCGAGCTCGACGCTCTCGCCGACCGCTGCGTACTTCGGCACATCCATGAACAGGACCTGGTAGAGGCCCAGCCGCAGGACGTCGACGACGGAGCGATCGATCTTCGAGATCGGGCGCTTCGCGAGCTGCGCGATCGTCCAGTCGAGCCGCGAGCGCCAGCGGAGCACGCCGAGGACGGCCGTCCGGACGAACCCTGTCTCGTCGAGGAGCACGAGAGAGGCGTAGAGCGATTCCGATTCGATCCGGCGGAGAAGCTGGAGCGCGCGCGTGCGCTCGTTCACGGCACTCGCTCTCCGACTCGCCAGCCGAGACCGCGCGCCACTGCGGCGGCTTCCGCGCGAGGCTTGCCGGGACGCTGAAGCGCGTCAATGCGGATCGCCCCAGCTCCGGTCGCGACCGTCACGCCTTCGTGGATCGCGAGAACCGTTCGCGGCGCACCGCTTCCCTCCACCGGCCTGAGCTCGGTCAGCTTCAGCGTCTCTCCCGCCGTCTCGATCCAGAGCCCCGGCCACGGATCGAAGGCGCGGAAGCGGTCGTAGATCGTCGCGGCCGCCTCGGTGAGCTCGACCAGCCCCTCCGACTTCTCGATCTTCGGCGCGATCGTCGCGCTCGCATGGTCCTGTTCCGTCTCGATTGCGGTCCCCCGCTCGAGGTTCCGCAGGACCGGCAAAAGCGCCTCGGCCCCGAGATGCGAGAGTCGTTCGAAGAGCGACGGCGTCCGCTCGTCGGGGCCGATCTCTGTCGTCGCGACCGCGAGCATCGGCCCGTGGTCGAGCTCTTCGTCCACACGCATGATCGTCACGCCGGTGATCCGGTCGCCCGCTTCGATCGCCCGCTGGATCGGCGCCGCCCCTCGCCACGCCGGGAGCAGAGACGCATGCACGTTGAGGAATCCATGCTTCGGGATCGCGAGCAGAGGACCCGGAAGGATCCGGCCGTAAGCGATCACGAGCGCGACGTCGGGACGCTGCTCCTCGATCTGCGCGAGGAACTCCGGTGTGCGGATCTTCGTCGGCTGGATCACCGGGATGCCGAGCGCCCGCGCGGTCTCAGCGACCGGCGGAGCGTGCAGCTTCAGGCCCCGCCCCGCGGGGCGGTCCGGCTGGGCG
>JBAQWH010000592.1:0-4746 GCA_049298815.1 Thermoanaerobaculia bacterium
GTCCAGATGAGCGCGAACGCGACCGCTCGTTCGTGGCCGAACGGCTCACCGTAGACGGTCACTGCCAGCGTGAACTGGATCGTCGGAGCGATGTACTGGAGAAGGCCGACGGTCGCGAGCCGGAGACGACGGACCGCGGAAGCGAACCAGAGCAGCGGAAGCGCGGTCACCGGTCCTGCCGCAATGAGGAGGAGATCGAGCTTCGTCGAGCCGCTGCCGAAGGCGAGCGTTCCCGCGTTCCCGAGGTAGGCCAGGTAGCCGGCCGCGAGCGGCAGGAGGATCAGCGTCTCGATCGTGAGTCCCTCGATCGACGGGACACCGGCCTTCTTGCGCACGAGCCCGTAGACGCCGAACGAAACCGCGAGAGCGAGCGAGACCCAGGGGATGACGCCGACGGTGATCGCGAGCCAGGTCACCGCGGCTCCGGCGAGCGCGACCGCGGTCCACTCGAGCTTGCGCAGCCGCTCGCCGAGGAAGAGGAACCCGAGCAGGACGTTGACGAGCGGGTTGATGTAGTAGCCGAGGCTCGCCTCGACCATGTGGCTCGTCGTGACGGCCCAGATGAAGATGAACCAGTTCACCGCGATGAGGACGGTCGAGACGACGAGAGGGAGGAGTCGGCGCGGCTCGGCGACGACCTTCGCGAAGTCGGGCCACCGTCGCGAGACGGTGATGATCAGCAGGAGGATTGCGACCGACCAGACGATGCGGTGCGCCAGGATCTCGAGCGGCGGCACCGCACCGACGAGCTTGAAGTAGACCGCGATGAATCCCCACGACGCGTAGGCCGCGATGCCGAATGCGATGCCCGCGCGGGTTTCGGAAGTGGAGGTCACGAGGGGGAAGTATGAAGTATGAAGTAAGAAGTATGAAAATAAGATGGCATATTGTGCATATATATTAACTCATCATATTTCTTACTTCTTACTTCTTCAGTCGGGCGGCGGCATGTCGGTCGCCGGCTCGGCGACGAGCGTGTGCCATGCGATCGCGGCGAGCACGATCCCGGCGCCGGCGATCGCCCATCGGGAGGGGATCTCGCCGAGGAACAGCAGGACCCAGATCGGATTCGCGATCGGCTCGAGCATCCCCATGAGCGAGGCCTCGGTCGCCGTGACGTACTTCAGCCCGCGGACGAAGAAGGCGTATGCGAGTCCGATCTGGAAGACGCCGAGGAAGAGCAGAGCGAAGAAGGAGCGGGGCGTGAGCGAGAGGTCGCCCGCCACGAACGGGAACATCGCTGCGGCGGTGACCACGTTTCCCCACGTGACCGCCGAGCGCGAAGCCTCGTTCTCTTTTCGGAGCGCCATGATCAGCATGCCGAAGAAGACGCTCGAGAGCAGCGCCATCAGGTTCCCCGCCATGCCACGCGCTTCGAATCGTCCCACGAAGAAGAGGGCCATTCCACCGAATGCGAATGCGACCGCAGTGGCGGTCTTCCCGCGGAGCGGCTCGCGAAGGATGAAGGGAGAGAGCAGGAGGACCCACACCACGCCCGCGTACTGAATGAAGATCGCGTTCGCCGCGGTGGTCCACTTGGTCGCCGTCACGAACGTCGTCAGGCAGGCGCCGTAGCAGAGGACCGCGGTGACGAACATCGGCGTCGACTTCCACTGCCGGACGCCCCAGACGTTTCGGCCGAAGAGGAGGAAGAGGGTGACGGCCGCGAAGAGCGACCGGTAGAAGGTCACCTTGAGGGGCGAGTCGACGATCCCTTTGATGCCGATCCCGCCGGTCGACCAGAGCAGCGCGGCAACCGCGATGAAGAGGAGGCCGTTACGGCGGTCGATCACGCACGGGATTGTATGGCCCGCCGCCGGCGGTGCCGAACGGTGATCGCGTAACCGGCCAGACCGTTCAGGACCATGATCCCGTTCGTCACGGCGAAGACCCAGTTCCGCACGAGCAGGCTGTAGATCGTGAAGCCGACCGAAGCGCCGAGCTGGCCGACGAACAGCCAGGTCGACACGCCGGCGCTCGTGTGATCACTCCACTGCTTGTGAATCTGCTTCGCAATCGTGGCGATCAGGATCAGCGAGCTGACCCACCCGATCACCTCGATCATTCAACGCTCCGCGAAAGGAAAGAGGGAAGTGAAGAGTGAAGAGTGAAGAGTGAAGAGTGAAAAGGTGTGGCCACTGAACTCTTGATGAATGCCGCTAAGTAGTGCTTGACGAGCGACTCCGCTTTAGACACTTTCACTCTTCACTCTTCACTCTTCACTCTTCACTCTTCTTTCACCTTCAGTTCGGCGCGAGACTGCGCCCGAGGCGCGCCCTCGCGTCGTTCTCGGCGGTCGGACACGGCAGTGGATCCTCCGGTGCCGGAACCACGTGAGCGCACTCCCTCACGATCTCGGCGAGCGTGTCGATCTCGAGTGGCTTGGTCATCGTCGCGCTCAGCAGCGAGGGATCGAATACCGCGTCGTCGTCCGGATGCCGGACGCCGAGGATGCAGGTGGTCGCGCCGGGGCGCTCCTCCCGAAAGGTCTCCAGGAAGTGCGCGGCATCCGTCTGCGGATCGTGCAGGTCGATGACGATCATCGCGTAGTCGCACTGCCGCACCTTCTCGAGTGCGTGCATTGCGTCGGTAGCGGTGTCGACTCCGAGTGCCTGATGCTGCAGCACCGTGAACAGCATCATGCGGAGGACGTCGTCGTTCTCGATGACGAGGACTCTGGGGGAATCACTCTGTATGAGAGAGCTCATGCCCCCCGGGAATACCAAAGAGCATGCCACGAGAGGTCAGTTCACGGTCGGCTGCGACGTGGCGGACAAAGAGTCGAACCGGGCCGCCGCGATCTGCGCGGCACGCTTCGCGAGCGAGGTTCGCACCGCGCCGATCAGGACGTCGACGTCGAACGGTTTCCGGATCCTCTGGAAGACCAGGTCACCGTCGTCATCCTCTGCCACGTCGCCGGAGAGGACGACGATCGCGGGAACCTCATCACGGCTGACGAGCGCCAGATGGGCGAGGACTTCGTAGCCGTTCATCCGCGGCATGTTCAGGTCGAGCAGCATGAGGTCGAACCGATGGGCGTTCAAACGCTCGAGCGCTTCGAATCCGTTCGACGCGGCGGTGACGTTGAAGCCCTGGCGCTTGAGGATCGTGACCAGAAGGCTGCGGAGTGGGCGGTCGTCATCGACGACGAGGATCTCGGGGAGTGGGGTCATGGTCTTTCCGTTGTCACAATGATCGCGAGCAACAACCCTGCCGTGATCGGAAGCTATAGTTCCAGCACATGAGGCTGGATCGAACGCACACCGTCCTTCTGATCATCGACGTGCAGGAGAAGTTCATGCCGGTCATCGACCGTGCCGGCGAGGTCGTCCGGAACATCGAGCGGCTGATCCGTGGCTGCCACGTCCTCGGCATTCCGGTCATTACGACCGAGCAGTACGTGAAGGGACTCGGCGGGACGATCGAGGTACTGAAGAGCGCGCTGGTCGAATGCGGCGGCTACCTGCCGATCGAGAAGGACTGCTTCTCGGCCGTCGGCTGTGAGCCGTTCACCGCGCGGCTCGAGCACCTCGCCCGGCGGCAGGTGCTCGTCGTGGGCGTCGAGACCCACGTCTGCGTCTACCAGACCCTCGCGGATCTCGTGCGCGCCGGTTACGAATGCTCGATCGTTACCGACGCGGTCTCTTCGCGGACCCCGGAGAACAGGGAGCTCGCGCTCAGGCGCCTCGAGGCGGAAGGGGTGAAGCTGACCTCGACCGAGATGGCGCTGTTCGAGCTGTTGCGCGTTTCGGGCACGGCCGAGTTCAAGGCGATTTCACGCCTCGTGAAGTGAAGCCGGGTCACCGGCTCGTGATCGCGAGCAGCTCGTCCTCGAGCAGGGTCGCCGGCTTCTCCACGATCCGGCCGAGCTCCGCGTCGTCCCGGTAGTAGATGAACGTGGGGACCTTTTCGATCGACTTGCCGGCGATGAGCTCGGCCGGTTTCGTCTTCGACCGGTCGATGGCGACGAAGGTGATCGGGACGGTCTTCCCCTGGGCGGCGAGAGCATCGAGGATGCGGAGGAAGCGCGGGACCTCGCGCTGGCTGTCATCGCACCACGTCCCGAGGTAGACCTCGACCCGGTCGCCGGGGCGGACGGTTGTGGCCATGTAGTCGACGAGCGAAGCGTCGGGGGTGTACGAGGCCTTGATGGGGCCGTAGTCGGGGAGGCTGATGACGAGCTCGGAAGTGACCTTGCCGATGGTGAGCGGGAGCGGAGTGTGCTGCGGCGCATCGATCTCCGAGACGGTCGCAGGCTTGCCGTCGTCGATGAGGATCGTCTCGACCTTGTCACCGCGCTCGGTCTGGTCGGCCACGCCGCCCATCCCTGCGATCACCCGGCCAAAGATCGTGTAGCCGCCGTCGAGGTGTGGCTGGGGCGAATGGGTGATGAAGAACTGGGAGCCGCCGGTATCCGGTCCCGACAGCGCCATGCCGAGCGCGCCGCGCGTGTATTTCTGGAGGTTGATCTCGTCGCGGATCGCGTAGCCAGGGCCGCCATTCATGTCGTTCCGCGGATCGCCGCCCTGGATCACGAAGTTCGGCACGACGCGCATGAACGAGCTCCCGTCGAAGTAGCCCTTCTTCGCGAGCTGTGCGAAGTTCCAGGCGGTCATCGGCGCGTCGCGGGCCAGCAGGGCCAGCCGGACGCTGCCCCGCGTGAGCTTGATCGTGGCGGTGTGCGGCTCGCGGGACCAGCGCACGACCTCGGCATAGTCGACCGTGCGTACGGGCAGCGGCGTGTAC
>JBAQWH010000593.1:0-2142 GCA_049298815.1 Thermoanaerobaculia bacterium
TTCCACCAGGTGCCGAGCGCCTCGAGCGACTTCACCCGCTCGCGTGTGACGGTGCCGTCTCCGCGCCGCAGCGTCACGATGAAGACCTCATCCCAGAGATCGTAGCGGACCTCGACGCGGGCCGCTCCCTGGACGGGACGCGCCGAGGGAGCGGTCTCGCCTCGCACGGAAAGGACGAACGTGGTCGAAAGGCCCGACTGCAGCTTGTTGCGTAGCTCCGCGTTCTCGACGGCGGATCGGCCGAGCTGCGCGGTGAGCTGGTCCTGCTCGATCGCGACGTGCGGCTGCGCATCCGCGACGGATGCGAGCGCGACCAACCCGATCGCCATGAAGATCGGTCGTCGGATCACGGCAGCACCATCACCGGCTCGTAGTCGGACGCCAGCGTCCAGGCGACCGTGAAGCGGAAGAGTCCCCAGCGGTTCCGGTGCGCGAGTCCGGCCACGAGTCCGAGCTCCTCGCCGGTGAACTCGGGTGCGCCGATCGCGTCGTACTGGCTCGACGACCGCGTCCCGCTGATGCCGACCTCGTAGCGCAGGTCGCCGTGCTTGCGCGTCTTCTCCAGGCCCCACAGGCTTCCCGAGTAGGCCGCCATCGCGGAGAGGCCCTTCGACTCCCGCGACGGTCCGAGCCCGGGCGAGGTCTCGGAGTAGCCCGCGCGGGCCTCGACCACGATCGCGTCGAGCTCCCGGACCGGCCAGTACCTGCGGCCGGTCAGCTGGAGGCTCGTGCTGTCGATCGTGAACTCGCGGGTCTCGCCCGGCAGCGGACCCGGCTCGGGGCCGATGAAGACGATGCCGTGTGTTTCGGAGCGACCGCGATCGACGCCGGCGACCAGAGTCGTGCCTGCAGTGGGGAAGAGCGCGTCGTTGGTGGTGTCGTAAAGCCAGCTCAACCCGAGGTTCCCGCCCTCGGAGCCGAACGAATGCTCGTCGTTGTCGGAGTGGTAGGTGTCGAGGTGAACACGCAGCGAGTGGTTGCCGCGCAGCGGAACGCCGAGGAGGCTGCTGCCGGAGAACCCCTGGTAGCCATCTCCAAGGCCTGTGGCGACCGAGGCGGAGAAGAAGATGCTGCGGCGGAGCAGGTTGTACTGGGTGTATCCGAGGACGACCGACTTGGGTCCGCCGTCGAAGTTCCCGCCGACGGTGGCGTGGAGCTGCCCGTAATCGCCGACGAACCAGCGGGTGCCGACATCGGCCGTGGTGGAGTTGCTGCTCGGCCGGCCGTCGTGCGCGGGAGTGAGGAAGTGCTGGACGCCGACGAAGAAGGGTGCGGCCTCGTCGACCTTCATTACCAGCACGTAGGCGTCGCGCCGGCTGCCTTTCTCGAGCGAGAACTCGACGTCGAGGACGAAGGGCAACCGGCGGATGCGCGACTGCGCGTCCTGCAGCTGCTGCTCGGTGTAGGCCTGACCTTCGCGGAGGAGCGACTCCGAGCGGACGACCTGAGGCGAGGCACGGCGGACGTTGCGGACGTCGATCGTCTCGATGAAGAACGCGGGCGGCGTCTCGGCGAAGGCGGGGATCGCCGGAAGGCAGAGAAGCAGGGCGATTAGGAGCGCTGCACTGCGAAGGCGTCGGGTGGTGTTCATGCGGGATCCATAGGGCGAGCGGGCTGCCAGAAACGGGCATGCGCGTGCGATCGCCGCAACTCGTTGGTGATCTGAGGCTTGCGTCAGATTCGATTGTGGAATGAGACTGGCGGATACCCACGACTGTTCGATTTTTCGAACAGTTCCACTGTACAGAATAGCGTACAGCCGCTACTTGCTGACGATCGTCCAGAGGCCGATCAGGATGAACCCCGACCCGGCGACCACCTTCAAGGTTCTCGGCGAGATGAACCGCTCGAGCTGCGCGCCGACGAGCACGCCGATCGCCGCTGCGAGCACGAGGGCAAGCGCCGACCCGGCGAAGACGACCCACTTGCTCGACTTCGCCTCCGCGGCGAAGAGCATCGTGGCGAGCTGCGTCTTGTCGCCGATCTCGGCGAGGAAGACGGTGATGAAGACGGAGAGGAAGGCGCGAGTCATGGAGCGGGAAGAGTAAACGGGGAAGGGAGAAGAGTGAAGAGTGAAGAGGGAAGAGTGAGGAGTGAAGGGTCAGGAGTGAAGAGTGAAACGACTTCAGTGTCATCCTGAGC
>JBAQWH010000594.1:0-1870 GCA_049298815.1 Thermoanaerobaculia bacterium
GATCAGGATCCTCCGTTCGGCGCGGACCGGACAGTATGTGCCGCCTGTTCGGGTGGCGCGCTTCTACGCGCAGGGCGGCGAACGCGAGGAGGCGTTTGAATGGCTCGACCGTTCTCTCGCCGAGCGAGCCAGCGGTGCGGCTGCGTTCTATACCGACCCCGGGTGGGACCTGCTGCGCGATGATCCACGCTTCGTCGAATACGCGCGGAAGGCGGGACTGCCGCAGGTGAAGTGATCCGCAGACGCCGACGCAAGATGGTGGAAAGACAAAGGGGGGAGTTGGTGGCGGTGCCCAGAGTCGAACTGGGGACCTAGCGCTTATGAGACGCCCGCTCTAACCATCTGAGCTACACCGCCATACCGGTAAACCGTGCTGCGACCGCCGGATGGGGCCGCGAAGCGCGCGGATTATACCCAAACGATCCGGGGTGAAAAGAATTTCCGATGGGGTGCCGAGCGACTGTCTCCCTCCTCGCCCCGGCCGAGAGCCGCCGAGTGATGTACGTCACGGGGTCATGTGTGCGCTTCCGCTTCGGCCCGCGAGACCAGACTCCAAGATGGTCGCGCAAATGCTTGATGCGGCTTATGATCGCGTGCGGCTGAGCGAAAATGCGAGAGTCCGGAGAACGGGTTTGCATCGGGTGCGGCGACACCGAAGAAGTCGCGCGCCTCGAACCGTGCCCCCTCTGCGGCAAGTTCTTCTGCGGCGATTGTGCTCACCGCGGCATGGGCGGCCGCCGTTTCTGCTCCGTCGAATGCACGCGCGCCTACTACTTCACTGGAGATACAGATGACGACGAAGACTCTGGAACCGATTGACGAAACCGCAGGGCGCGCAGTGACCGGCGTCGACTACGGCTCGGCCCTGCTGCACCGCCCGCGCCGCCTCCGCCGCAGCGAGGGCATCCGCTCGCTGGTCCGCGAGACCATCGTGCGCCCCGAGGACTTGATTTACCCCTTGTTCGTCGTCCCTGACGGTCGGCCCAAGGTCGAGATCGGCTCGATGCCCGGCGTCTGGCAGCTTCGCGTTCGCGAGGCGGTCGAGGAGGCTCAGCGCGCATACGACCTCGGCATCCGTGCAGTCCTGCTCTTCGGCCTTCCGGAGTTCAAGGATGCGATCGGTTCGTCGTCGTGGGATCCGGCGGGGCCGGTGCAGTCGGCGATCGCAGGGATCAAGAAGGCCGTCCCGGGCATGACCGTCATGCCGGACGTCTGCATGTGCGAATACACGGATCACGGGCACTGCGGCGTGATCGTCGACAAGGGAGGCGTCAAGGACGTCGACAACGACCAGACGCTCGAGTTGCTCGTCCGGCAGTCGCTCTCGTTCGCGGAAGCGGGTGCCGACTTCGTTGCCCCCTCCGACATGATGGACGGCCGGATCGGCGCGATCCGCGACGCGCTCGACGCGAGTGATCTCGCCGACGTCGGCATCATGGCCTACTCCGCGAAGTTCGCCTCGGGCTTCTATGGCCCGTTTCGCGAGGCGGCCGAGTCGGCGCCCCAGTTCGGCGATCGCCGGACCTACCAGATGGACCCGGCGAACAGCCGCGAGGCGATGCGCGAGATCGAGCTCGACGTGGAAGAGGGCGCCGACATCGTGATGGTGAAGCCCGCGCTTTCGTACCTCGACATCATTCGCGGGGCGCGCGACAACTTCCAGCTCCCGATCGCGGCCTACAACGTCAGCGGCGAGTACTCGATGGTCATGGCGGCGGCGCAGCGCGGCTGGATCGACGGCAACCGCGTCATGAACGAGATCCTGACCTCGATCAAGCGGGCCGGCGCCGATCTCATCATCACGTACCACGCGATGGAGTTCGCGAAGGGCTACCGCGGGTAGGATCGATCCCTCGCCGAACCAAAGAAA
>JBAQWH010000595.1:0-4825 GCA_049298815.1 Thermoanaerobaculia bacterium
TCCTGGAAGTCGCCGCTCGATGCCCGCCCCGCAGTCAGCCTCTCGCCTGAGGACGTGCGTGGCCTGAAATTCGAGAGCGGGAGATCGCCCGCAGGGTCGACCATTCTGGCCCTCGAAACCGCGGGAGGACGCGTCGCGCGTTTCGCCGCTTCGGACATACCGAGCTGGGCCGATGCGTTGGCCGCCCTGCTCGAACGGCGCCTCGGGATGGATCACCCCCTTCCCGCCGGTTCGGAGGAGAGATAGAGATGGCACTCACAGTTGACGAAAAGAGCCTCAAGCACGGGGTCCTCTCGCTCGTGGTGACTCTCGTGGAGGTGATCCAGGAGTCGCTCGAGGCGCAGGCGGTACGCCGGATGGAAGGGGGCGAGCTCAGCGAGGACGAGCTGAATCGCCTCGGAGAGTCGCTGCTGGAGCTGGATCAGGCACTCGAGCAGATCAAGGCGGACCATGGGATCACGCGCTCGGTCGAGGATCTCCGCCGCGGCCTCGACGACGTCGTCGACGACGTGGTCGACAAGCTCGTCAATCCGGCCCGCTGGGCCGATGAGGCGGGCGAGGAGGTGCGGTGAGCGGCACGGCCCTCTATGTCTACGCGATCATCCCCGCAAACGGAGACCTGCCGGGCCTGACGGGAATCGAGGGCCGGCCCGTGCGTCTCATCGAGGCGCCCTCCGGTCTCGCCGCACTCGTCCACGACGCCGAGCCAATCCCTTTTCAGGGCGCTGATGAGCAGGTGAAAGGGTGGATCGTCGAGCACAGCAACGTCGTCGACCACGCCTGGGAAGCTTTGGGAACGGTGCTCCCCGTGACCGTGAACGTGATCGTAAAGGGAGATGCGAGGTCGAGCGCCGAGGAGCGTCTGCGGGCGTGGCTCGAGCAATCCGAGGCCTCGCTGCGCCAGCGATTGGACGCGCTCCGTGACCGTGTCGAGCTGCGGGTGGAAGTCGCGCTCGATCGAGGGGAGGCGGCACGCAGTGACCCGGAATCTGCGGCTCTCCGGGCCGAGCTGGCCGAAAAACCGCCGGGTCTGCGGCGCCTTCTCGAGCGGAAACTCGAGCAGTCCGAGAAGTGGGCGGTGGAGCGGCTGGCCGACCGGCAATACCCCGACCTGCGCCGGAGAATCGCGACTCACGCCGAGGATCTGGTCGAGAACCGGCGGACCCGTCCGGCGGCTGGCCTGGTGCCCGTGCTCTCGCTGGCTGTCCTTGTTCAGCGCCAGAGGATTGAGGCCCTCGGCACCGAGCTGGCGCAGATCCAGACGGAGCTGCCCGAGGCGCGAATCCGGTTTCTCGGTCCCTGGCCGCCGTACTCGTTCGCCGAGGTGTCCGACGCGATCGCGACCGGCGAAGCGCGAGAGGCTGCATCCGAGTAGAACGCGCCCGGAAAGATCCCGTCGCGCGCAAACCACGCGCGGCGATCGTCTCACGTCAGGCTTCATGGTACTCGCGAGCGGGTTCAGTATTGACCCCGCAAGCTACGGCTGACCCATCGCGAGACCCTAATCGGCACGTATTTTGACCCACGCGCCTCGTGGCCAACTCCACGTCGTATTGTTAAGTGCCTGAAATTCCTGCAGTTAAAAGTTCGGAGCGCCATCCAACCATTCCTGGTGACGAAATTGCCTTTACAAATCGTTTCCAGAACGTTGTTGCTTCCGCAGCACGGACCTGGCGCCGGTCGCTCGGGGCGGCGGCAAGGTGCGACAAGTACTTACGGAACGGCAGGGTTCGCAGTGACGACGGCGCCGCTTACCGGCCTGTCCGACAAACGAGTGGAAAAGGAGAGACAACTTTGATGACGCGTCGGTTCAACACCCTCTTCTGTGCGGTTCTCTTGTTGGCAATCGTGCCTTTCACGACTTTCGCGCAGGAGCCCGATCCTCCGAATGATGACCGGTACATGGTCAAGTTCCACGACTTCAACGGCGCCGCATCGCTGGTGCGCTCGCTCGGCGGGCGGCCGGTTCATGAGCTGGGGCCGCAGAAGGTCGTCGCCGCGATGCTGCCTGAGCAGGCTCTCCGCGGCCTGCAGAATCACCCGAACGTCGAATACGTCGAGCTCGACCAGCGCCGGTACCTTATGGGCGAGACCAAGCCCTACGGCATCACGATGGTTCAGGCCGACGACCCGATCTTCGCGAACAACAATTCGTCCGGCTGCACCGTCTGCATCATCGACTCCGGCTATTACCGCGGGCATGAAGATCTGCAGGACTCGAGCGTGGCCGGCACGAACGACTCGGGGACCGGTTTCTGGTACGAGGACAGCTGCGGTCACGGATCGCACGTCGCCGGAACCGTTGCCGCGGTCAAGAACTCCGTTGGCGTTCTTGGTGTCAACGGCAACGGAAGCCTCAACATCTGGGTCGAGAAAGTCTTCAACGGTGCCGACTGCGCCTGGGCGTACTCCTCAGACCTAGTCGCGGCGCTCAACCGCTGCCGCAACAATGCCGGCGGCCGCAAGCTCGTCGTGAGCATGAGCCTCGGCGGAGACTTCTCGAACACGACCGAGAACAACGCGTTCCAGGACGCATACAACGCCGGCGTTCTTTCGATCGCGGCTGCCGGAAACGGCGGGAACACGCGGACCTCCTATCCCGCCGGATATGCGTCGGTCGTCTCGGTTGCCGCGGTGGACAGCGCGAAGAACGTCGCCACTTTCTCGCAGCAGAACGCCGACGTCGAAGTGGCCGCTCCTGGTGTCGGTATCCTGTCGACGACTCCCTTCAAAGTCTCCTCCCTGGCAGCAGGATCGGAGAGTTATCTCGGTTCGAACCTTGACGGCGCCGCGCGCACCAGCGCATCGGGAACCCTCGTCTTCGGGGGACTGTGTGGCGCCACCGACAGCACATGGTCAGGGAAGGTCGTCCTCTGCGAGCGTGGCACGTACAGCTTCGCGGAGAAAGTCACTGCCGTGGCCAACAGCGGTGGCGTCGGGGCGGCGATCTACAACAACGCCGACGGCGGCTTCTCCGGTACTCTGAACGGAACGAGCACCATCCCGGCGATCAGCATGTCGCAGGCCGACGGTCTCGCGGCAAAGAATCAGCTCGGCAGTTCGGCTACGGTCGACAATGCCGAGGGTCAGGCCGGGACCAGCTACAACGGCTATGAGTATTACGACGGAACCTCGATGGCGACGCCGCACGTGGCGGGCGTTGCAGCTCTGGTGTGGAGCAACTACACGAACAAGTCGAATGCGGACATTCGCACCGCACTGCAGCAGACCGCCGAAGATCGCGGCAACGCCGGCCGTGACAATGCCTACGGTTACGGCATCGTGCGCGCGAAGGCTGCCTACGATTATCTGGCCGGCAGCGGTACCAACCCCGGCACCATCAGCCTCTCTGCCACCAAAGTGAGATCGAAGGGGAAGAACTACGCGGACCTGAGCTGGACCGGCGCGACCGGCACGAATGTGACGATCCACAAGAATGCGTCCAGCTTCGACCAGGCCAATGACGGCGCGCATCGTGACGGCCCGCTGTCGGCCGGCAGCTACAAGTACAAAGTCTGCAACACCGATGGAAGTGCCTGCTCGAACGAAGTCACTTTGACGTTCTAGGCGACTGCTTCCGTCTGTTCATGAGCCCCGGACCAGTCCGGGGCTTTTTTTGTGACTCAGATCACTCACTGACAGGAAGGTTTCAGAATGAAAAAATGGTTCGCGCTTTTCATGATTCTGGTGGCAACGACGGCGTTCGCGACGCATGCAACAGCTCTCCGGCGAGGGTAGCCGAAGCCATCACGGTCAACTCGTCAACGAACAGCGACGCGCGCTCCTCGTTCTCGAACTGGGGCACCTGCACCGACATCTTCGCACCCGGCACGAACATCACCTCGGCGTGGTACACGAGCAACACCGCCACGAACACCATCAGCGGTACGTCGATGGCGTCCCCGCACGTCGCGGGCGTCGCAGCTCTCTACCTCGCCAGCAACACCTCCGCGTCACCAACGGCAGTCTGGACCGCGATCCGCGACAACTCGACGCCCAACAAGATCACCAGCGCCGGCAGTGGTTCCCCGAACCGGCTCGTCTACTCGATCTGGGGTACCAGCGCGCCGACGAACCCGCCGTCGATCTCGAGCTTCTCGCCGACGAGCGGAGCGGCCGGAACTTCGGTCACCATCAACGGAAGCAACTTCAGCGGCGCCTCGGCGGTGAAGTTCAACGGCACGTCGGCGTCGTTCAGCGTCGTCAGCAGCACCCAGATCAGCACGAGCGTTCCGTCCGGAGCGACCACGGGTCCGATCTCGGTCACCACGTCCGCTGGTACTGCCACGAGCTCCGGCACGTTCACGGTCACCGCCGGCGGAGGCACGACCTCGCAGCTTCTGGCGAACCCTGGGTTCGAGTCGGGCAACGTCAGCTGGACCACGACTTCCGGTGTGATCACGAACTCCACTTCCCGCACCCCGCAGGCAGGCTCGTGGTACGCCTGGCTCTGCGGCTACGCCAGAGTGTGACCGACTACGCCTATCAGCAGGTGACGATCCCATCCGATGCAACCGCGGCCACGCTGAAGTTCTACCTCAAGATCGACACTGCTGAAACGACCACGTCCACTGCCTATGACAAGTTGAGCGTGCAGGTGCTCAACTCATCGGGTTCGGTTCTCAAGACATTCGCCACCTACTCGAACCTCAACAAGAGCTCGTCGTACTCGCTCAACTCGTTCGATCTGCTCGCATACAAGGGACAGACGATCCGGGTCCGCTTCTATGCGACCGAGGACGGCAGCCTCCAGACCACGTTCCTGGTTGACTCGACCTCACTCTCAGTAACGCGGTAATCGCGTCCGCATCAGAAGGGGCTCCGC
>JBAQWH010000596.1:0-7933 GCA_049298815.1 Thermoanaerobaculia bacterium
GTCGAGAACGCGCGCAGCCAGCTCCAGACGGCGCGCGGAGGCCTCCTTCCCCGCGTCGACACCATGGCGTCCTGGGGAGCCAGCGGGTCGAAGCTCACCGGCGGTAATCCCGACAAGACGTACGGCATCATCATCGGCATCGACCTCTTCAACGGAAGCCGCTATGCCCGGATCGCGGAAGCACGCGCCGGAATCGAGGGCGCGCGGGCCGAGCAGGCGATGACGCGCGACCGCATCAACATGGAAATCATCTCCGCCTACTACCGAGTCCGTGCGTCGTCCGACAAGGTCGAGGTCGCCACGCGCTCGGTCGACCGGGCGGGCGCTGCAGCACGAATGGTTCACGACCGTTACGAGAACGGTCTCACCACGATCACCGAACAACTGCGCGCACAGACCGCGCTCGTCGGCGCGAGGCTCGAGCTCCTCGGCGCCCGCTACGAGTACGTCGTCGGACAGGCTGAGCTGATGCGCGCCACTGGAGGACTCACCGATGTCGACCCGTTCATTTGATCTCGCCGCCGGAGAGCGGACTTCAGTCCGCGGCGACGGGACTTCAGTCCCGTCGCTGGTTCGGCCCGTTGCCGGACTGAAGTCCGGCAACCGCGGACTGAAGTCCGCCCTCCTTATGCTGACATTGACCGCGGCGGCGTGCAGCAGCGAGACGCCGGCGCCGGTCCAGCAGACCGTGAGCGCACCGACGGAGGTCGTGCAGAGCTCGGCCGTTCCGAATCTACGGCCGGTCGCCGGGATCGTCCGCTCGCAGACGTCGAGCGCCCTTTCGGCGAAGGTGCTCGGCAACGTCGTCCGCGTCCACGTCTCCGAGGGGGACGTCGTGCGCGCGGGACAGCTCCTCGTCGAGATCGACGACCGTGACGGGCGGGCGCAGAGCGCTCTTGCCGCGGCCGGACGCAGCGAGATCGAGAACGCGATTGCTGCGGCAGCCGCCGCCGTCCAGGGTGCGCAGGCGAACGCCACGCTCGCCGAGGCGACGTTCAAGCGCTTCTCGGCGCTGCGCGAGCGCCGCTCGGTCAGCGCGCAGGAGTTCGAGGACGTGCAGGCGAGATACACCGCCGCACAGGCGGGACTCCAGCAGGCGAAGAGCACGCACGCGCAGCTCATCTCGAAGCGCGGCGGAGCGGCTGCGATGAGCACGCAGGCCGCGAACTTCCTCGACTACTCGAAGGTCCGGTCGCCGATCAACGGCGTCGTCACCGCGCGCATGGTCGACGCGGGCGCCCAGGCCGCCCCCGGGATGCCGCTGGTGATGGTCGAAGACCCCCGTTCGCTGCGGATCGAGGCGACGGTTCCTGAAGACCTCACCGTCAACATCGGCGACATCGTCACGATCGAAGCGGACGGCCAGCGATTCGAAAGCCGGGTCACGCACATCCAGCCGAACGTCGACGCGATGTCGCGCAGCGCGCTCATCAAGATCGCCCTGGACCGTCCGCTCCGCACCGGCACGTACGCGCGGGTGCTCTTCCGGACCGGCGAGCGAAACGCCGTCAGCGTGCCCGAGACCGCGATCGCGCGTCGCGGGCAGTTGACGAGCGTCCTCGTGGTCGGAGCCGACGGCATCGCGCGGATGCGCCTCGTGACGCTCGGCGAGCGGGCCGGCAATCGCATTGAGATCCTCTCCGGCCTCGATGCCGGCGAACGGATCGTCCTTCAGCCCAGCGGCACGGTCCGTGACGGAGTGAAAATCGCCGGCATTGCCGCAGTCGGGGGCGCGTCATGAGCCCTGACGACAAAGGAATCGCAGGACGGCTCGCTGATGCGTTCATCGAGTCGAAGCTGACGCCGCTGATCATCATCGCGTCGATCCTGATCGGCCTCGGGTCGGTCGCTCTTCTTCCGCGCGAGGAGGAGCCGCAGATCGTCGTGCCGATGATCGACGTCTTCGTCCAGATGCCCGGCGCGACTCCGGCGACGATCGAGCAGCGCATCACCAAGCCGATGGAGAAGCTGCTCTGGGAGATCCCGGGAGTCGAGTACATCTACTCGACCACCATGTCGGGCAGCGCGATGGCGATCGTCCGCTTCAAGGTGGGCGAGAACGAAGAGGATGCTCTCGTCCGGCTCAACGACAAGCTGCACGCAAACTACGACATCGTCCCGCCGGGCGCATCGCAGCCGCTGGTCAAGCCGCGCTCGATCGACGACGTGCCGGTACTCGCGTTCACACTGTCGAGCGACAGGTACGACCACTTCGACCTCCGGCGGATCGCCGCCGAGTTGCAGACCGAGGTCAAGCAGGTCGAGAACGTCTCGGATGTGACGATGATCGGCGGGGTGCGCCGCCAACTGCGCGTGATCCTCGATCCGGCGAAGATCGCCTCGTTCGGGATCCCGCCGGCGCACGTCGCGTCGGTGCTCCAGGCGAACAACCGTGAGCTCGACAGCGGCGGTTTCTCGTCCGGCAATCGCGAGATGCTGGTCAAGACCGGCGGCTTCATCACGAGCGTCGACGACGCGTCGCGGATCGTGATCGGAACGCCGAATGGCCGCGTCGTCTACCTCGGCGACGTCGCTCAGATCCTCGACGGCCCCGCCGAGCCGGCCGACTACGTCTTCTTCGGCTCGGGCGACAAGATCCAGCCTGCGGTGACGCTCTCGATCGCGAAGCGGAAGGCGACGAACGCGACCGAGCTCGCGCACGCCGTCGAAGCGAAGGTCGACTCGCTGAAAGGCAACCTCATCCCGCGCGACGTCGACGTGACGGTCACCCGCAATTACGGAGAGACGGCCGCCGAGAAATCGAACGAGCTCCTCCTGCACATGTTTCTGGCCATCGTCTCCGTCGCCATCCTCATCGCGCTGACCCTCGGCTGGCGCGAGTCGGGCATCGTGGCGATCGCGATCCCGGTGACGCTGGCGCTGACGCTCTCCGTCTTCTTCCTCTTCGGTTACACGCTGAACCGCGTCACGCTCTTCGCACTGATCTTCTCGATAGGCATCCTCGTCGACGACGCCATCGTCGTCGTCGAGAACATCGTGCGGCACTACCGGCTGCCGGAGAACCGCAACAAGCCGCTGCGGCAGGTGGCGATCGGCGCAGTGGCGGAGGTCGGCAACCCGACGATCCTCGCCACGTTCACCGTCATCGCGGCGATCCTTCCGATGGGTCTGGTTCGCGGCCTGATGGGCCCCTACATGCGGCCGATCCCGGTCGGTGCGTCAGCAGCGATGATCTTCTCTCTGATCATCGCCTTCATCGTGACGCCGTGGGCAGCCGCGCGGCTGCTCTCGCGCGAGGGCGCCAGTCACCACGTCGAGGAAGGGTGGCTCACCCGGACGTACCGCGGCCTGATGACCCGGATCATCGCCGACGCGAAGATGCGGAACGGCTTCCTCATCGGCGTCGTCGCGCTGCTCCTCATCTCGGTCTCGCTCTTCTTCGTGAAGGTCGTGCGGGTGAAGATGCTGCCGTTCGACAACAAGAGCGAGTTCCAGATCGTCATCGACATGCCGGAAGGGACGCCGCTGGAGCGTACAGCCGGCGTGGCGCGCGAGATCGGCGCCGTCGTCGCTACGGTTCCCGAGGTCGCGAACTGGCAGATGTACGCCGGCACGGCGTCTCCCTACAACTTCAACGGTCTGGTGCGGCACTACTTCATGCGCCGCGGCGGCAACGTCGCCGACCTCCAGGTGAACCTGCTTCCGAAGGGCGAGCGCGACGCGCAGAGCCACGACATCGCGAAGCGTGTCCGGACGATGATCGCGCCGATCTCCAAACGTTACGGCGCCCGCGTGAAGGTGGCCGAGGTTCCGCCGGGACCTCCCGTTCTCCAGACGCTCGTCGCCGAAATCTATGGACCTGACTATGCACGCCAGCGCGAGATCGCGGGCCAGGTACAGAAGATCTTCGACTCGACCGACGGCATCGTCGACGTCGACACGTACGTCGAGGACGACCAGGTGCAGTACCGCTTCGTGGTCGACCGCGACAAGGCGGCGATCGCCGGCGTCTCGCAGGAGCAGATCGACGCAACGCTGCGGCTCGCGCTCTCCGGCCTCCAGGTTGGGCTGCTCTATCCCGAGAGCTCAGCCGCCGGCGCCGGCGTACCGTCGGCCGAGGACGTGCCGATCGTCGTCGAGGTGCCTCGTGCGCTTCGCTCGTCGCTCGATGGGCTTCGCGAGCTCCGGGTCGCGGGTGCGAACGGTCAGCTCGTGTCGCTCGGCAGCATCGTGAGCGTCCAGGAGACGGTCGCGCCTCAGGCGATCTACCACAAGAACCTCATGCCGGTCGTCTACGTCACCGCCGACATCGCCGGATCGGAGGAAAGCCCGGTCTACGCGATCCTCGAGCTGAACAAGGCGCTCGACAAACTGGTGCTGCCTGAAGGCTACGCGATGGAGCGCTTCACTGCGGCGCAGCCGAAGTCGACGAGCCTCTTCGCCATGAAGTGGGACGGCGAGTGGCACATCACCTACGAAGTGTTCCGCGACCTCGGGCTGGCCTTCGCCGCGGTGCTGGTCCTCATCTACATTCTCGTGGTCGGCTGGTTCGAGTCGTTCAAGACGCCGCTCACGATCATGGCCGCGATCCCCTTCTCGCTCGTCGGCATCATTCCCGGCCACGCGATGATGGGAGCGTTCTTCACGGCCACGTCGATGATCGGATTCATCGCCGGCGCGGGCATCGTCGTCCGCAACTCGATCATCCTCGTCGACTTCATCGAACTGCGACTCAAGCAGGGGATGTCGCTCGAGGAGGCGGTCATCGACGCCGGTGCCGTGCGCTACCGGCCGATGATGCTCACGGCCGCAGCCGTCATCGTCGCCGCCGGCGTCATCCTTTTCGATCCGATCTTCCAGGGACTCGCGATCTCGCTCATGGCGGGCGGCATCGCCTCGCTCCTGCTCTCGCTCCCGACCGTTCCGATCCTCTATTACCTCTCGGAGAGGCGGAAGTTCACGCCCCGTGAGAAGTCGACGACGACCGCGCCCACCACGGTCGACCCGGTGACCGTCTGAGGTGCATGCCATGAAGAAGATTCTCGTCCCGACCGATTTCAACAGCCTGGCGACGGCGGCACTGGAGTTCGCAGTGCCGCTCGCCAGGGCCACCGGCGCGGAGATCATCGTGCTCTACGCGGACACGTTCGAGCCTCCGGCCGAGTTCACCGCGACGCAGATGCACCGGCTCAGCGAGACGATCGACGCCTCGCGCGCCAGCGCTGCGAGGGAGCTCGAGATCTACGCGCACGAGCACGTGCCGGAAGACCTGAATGTCACGACGGTCGTCCGTGAGGCGCTCGCGGTCCCCGCGATCGTCGAGGCCGCGCGGGACGTCGACCTCGTGGTCATGGGGACCCACGGCCGCGGCCCGATCTCGCGCATGATCCTCGGCTCGGTCGCGCAGGCGGTGCTCGAACAGACCGACACGCCCGTGCTGACGGTCACGCGGAAGACCGCTCCCGGCCCCGTGCGGCGGATCCTCACGTATCCGTCGACCGAAGCGAAAGCCCGCGAGCTCGCCGCGATCCTCGGCGCGGAAGTGGCCATCGTCGAACGCGACGACTTCACCTGCTGCGAGACCGATCTGCTCGTCGTACCGAAGGGCGAGCGGACAAACGCGATCCGCCACGCGCCGGCGCCGGTGCTGACCGTGACGGTCTGACGGAAGAAGTAAGAAGTAAGAAGTGTGAAGTGTGAAGTGTGAAACCCGCCCACCCACGACAGGCACTTCACACTTCTTACTTCACACTTCTTACTTCACACTTCACACTTCACACTTCTTACTTCTCCAGAGCGGGCAGCTCCACGACGAACCTGGCGCCCCGGCCGGCGCCTTCGCTCTCGGCGTGAATCGAGCCGCCGTGCGCTTCGACGAGGTGCTTCGCGATCGCGAGGCCGAGGCCCAGGCCTCCGTAGCGCCGCGACCGCGCCTCGTCCGCCTGGCGGAAGCGGTCGAATACGTGCGCGAGAAACTCCGGCGCGATCCCGATCCCGTCGTCGGCGACCTCGATCCGCACCCTCCCCTCCCCGCTCGAGACGGCGAGCGAGACGCGCCCTCCCGGCTCGGTGAACTTGATGGCATTCGACAGCAGGTTGTTGATCACCTGACGGAGGCGATCCGAGTCGCCGTTCACGAGTGCGTTGGGGCTGACCGCGCCATCGAGGGTGATGATCCGTTCGACCGCCCGCGCCAACTGCGCCAGCGCCGCCTCGGCAATCCCGCTGACGTCGACCCGTTCGCGCCGCGTCACGAACTTCCCGACCGCCAGTCGCGCCACGTCGAGGATGTTCTCGATGATCTCGATCTCGGCGACTGCGCTCTCGTGGATCCGCTCGATCGCCGAATGGACGTCCTTCGGGTCGACGTGCCCCATCAGCAGCATCTGCACCCAGCCGAGCAGAGACGTCATCGGCGTCCGGAGCTCGTGCGAGACGACCATCAGGAACTCGTCCTTGGCCGCGTTCGCCGCTTCTGCTTCTTCCTTCGCGGCCTGCAGCTGGTGCTGCGCCCTCTTCTGCTCGGTGAGGTCGAGAACGAAGACGATGAAGTCGTCGTCACCGACCCTTGCGTAGCCGATCAGGATGGGCACGCGATATCCGTCCTTATGGAAGAATTCCTTTTCGTATGGGAGGCAGGCCCCGTGCTCGACCGCCTCCGCGATGCCTTTCTGGTCTGCGGCGAGCATCTCGGGCGGCGTCAGCGCACGCCACTCGAGGCGGCCCTCGCGAACGTCGTCCCGCGAGTATCCGATCATCTCGAGGAACGCGTCGTTCGCCTCGGTGATCGCCCCTTCGACGTGCGCGGTCATGAATCCGACGAGGTTGGCGTCGGCGAAGCGCTGCAGGCGCGACTCGCTCCTGGCGCGGGCGGCCTCCGCCTCGAGCCGTGCGGTGATGTCGATCGCCGAGGGGACGAGATGGGCGAGCCGTCCGAGGTCGTCGTAGATTGGCGCGATCATGAAATCGATCGTCATCCGGCGGTCGCCTGCCACGCGGATCTCGGTGTCGTAGCGAACCGGCTCGCCCTCGCGGGCGCGTTCGATCGCGTCGCGGAGCTTCCGCTGGACCTCCGGCGACCACGACCACCAGTACGCATCGACGAACGGTTTTCCAAGGACGTCGTTCGCCTTGATCCCGGCCGCGGTGAGAGCCGCGCGATTCGCCTCGATCAGAATGCCTTCGGGCGTGAGCAGCCCGGCGAATGCAAAGAGCCCGTCCAGAATCTGGCGTGAACGCTCTTCGCTCCGCTGCAGTTTCCGGCTGGTCTCGCGCAGATGCTCGACCGCGCGATGCTGTCTCTCGCCGAGGGCTCCGATGCCGATCCCGACGACGATGAACATCAGCGCCCGTCCGACCTCGTCGGAGTCGGTGATGGCGAACGAATAGAGGGGGTGCATCAGGAACCAGTCGGCAGTCGCGAGCGAAACCGCCGTCAGGACGATGGCGGGGATGAACCCGCCGAGAAGCGCCGCCAGGACGACCGGGATCACGAACGGCAGCAGCGAGACCGTCTGGCCGACGAACGGACCGATCATGACCCGGACGACCGTCACGGTCAGGAGCAACGCCAGCCCAGCCGCATAGGGCAGGAGGAACTCTGCTCGCCGGGTTGCCATCGGGCCCGTCATCGCGCCCTCAGTGTACCAACGACATGGAATCACTCCGCGGGCGCACACGGTCCCAGCACCGACGGTGCGTGGACGTCCCCGACGCGAATGGGGCGCGGATCCGGCTAGGGTTTGAAGAACCGCTTCTCGCCATTGATGCGATGCCGGTCGACGACCTCCCGCCCGCGGTACGACATCACCCACTGGACGAACCACTCGGCGTTGCGGGGGACCTTCCGCGGTGGTGCCATCAGCAGGATCGTGTAGTCGTTCTGCAGCATCGGCGTCCCTTCGAAGAGGACCGACAGCCGCCGCTCGCGCTCCGCCGCTTCGGCCGAGCCCCGATCGACGATCGTGTACGC
>JBAQWH010000597.1:0-5690 GCA_049298815.1 Thermoanaerobaculia bacterium
CGAACAGGCTCCTCGCGCGCGTCGTGAAGGCGGTGGCCGCCGCGTTCGACGACGCGCTGCCGCGCCTGAATCGCGAAGACGGCGTCGTCACCGGCAACCCGATCCGCAACGAGTTCTTCGAGATCGCCGGGCGGCAGGTCGAGGCCGGCGCAAGGAAGCGGCTGCTCATCTTCGGCGGGTCGCAGGGCTCGCGGGTGCTGAACGACGCGATGACCGCCGCGCTGCTCTTCATGTCGAGGCTGAAGGACGGAATCGAAATCGTCCACCAGACGGGTCCGAAGGAGCTGGAGAAGGTGCAGGCCGCCTACCGCACTTCGGCCTTCAACGATGCGCGTGTGGTCCCGTATCTCGATCCGATCGTCGACGAGATCGCGGCGGCGGACCTCGTCGTCTCGCGCGCCGGCGCGATGACGATCGGCGAGCTCGCGGCCGCGGGGCGTGCCGCCGTGCTGATCCCGTTCGCCGCCGCGACGAACAACCACCAGGAGCTCAACGCGCGGGTCGTCGAGAGGGCGGGCGGTGCGGTCGTCATCACCGAAGCGCAGCTGACTCCCGAGCGTCTCGCGGCAACCATCGCGGAGATCGTGAACGACCCGCAGAGGGCTCTCCGGATGGGGAGCGCAGCCCACGGCCTCGCGTCGCGGGAAGCCACAAAAATGATTGTCGATTTAATTGAGAGAATTCAGAGAAATTAATTGCCTTGTTTCCTTCACAAACTTAGAATTTCGAATTAAGACGCCACGATCAGAATGAATTTCAGTGACATTAAGAACATCCATTTCGTCGGGATCGGCGGAATCGGGATGAGCGGCATCGCGGAGGTCCTCGCGAATGCCGGCGTGGCCGTGTCCGGATGCGACCTGAAGCGCTCGGCCGCGACCGACATGCTGGAGAACCACGGCATCGACGTGAAGTTCGGCCACGACGCGTCGCACATCACGCCGGACGTCGAGCTGGTGGTCACGACGGCCGCCGTCCGCGGGCAGAACCCGGAGGTCGACGCGGCGATCGCGCGCGGAATCCGCGTGATGCGTCGCTCCGAGGCGCTCGGGGCGATCGTGAACGAGAAGCGTGCGGTCGGCGTCGCCGGCACGCACGGAAAGACCACGACCTCCTCGATGGTCTCGATGCTCCTCGAGGACGCGGGGCTCGACCCGACGGTTCTCGTCGGCGGCATCGTCCGGAACCTCGGCACCAACGCGAAGACCGGTCGCGGTGAGTTCCTCGTCGTCGAGGCGGACGAGTACGACCGCACCTTCCACCAACTCCACCCGGAAGTCGCGGTCGTCACGAACATCGAGGCCGACCACCTCGAGTACTACGGGACCTTCGAGGCGATCCTCGAGGCGTTCGAGATCTACCTTCGGGGCGTGAAGCCGGGGGGCGCGGTGATCGGTTGCATCGACGACCCGCACGTCGCGTCGCTGCTGGAGCACTGCAGGAAGCAGTTCGCGTCCGACCTCTCGCACCGGCGACGGGTGATCGGCTACGGGTTCAGCGAGAAGGCGGACGTGCGTGCGGTCGGCGTGACGTACAACGAGCGTGGCGCGTCGTTCGAGGTCCCGGCGGTCGGGTACTTCAAGCTGTTCGTTCCGGGCGAGCACAACGTACTGAACGCGCTCGCGGCGATCGCAGTCGGATCCCAGCTCGGCATCGAGACCGGGACGCTCCGCAGCGCGCTCGCCCGGTTCCTCGGCGTGGAGCGGCGCTTCCAGATCCTCGGCGAGGCCCGCGGGATCACGATCGTCGACGACTACGCGCATCATCCGACCGAGATCCGGGCGACCCTGAACGGCGCCCGGCGCGGATATCCCTCGCGGAGGATCGTCGCACTCTTCCAGCCGCATCTCTTCTCGCGCACCTCGGAGTTCGCGCGCGAGTTCGGCGAGGCGCTCGCGATTGCGGACGTCGCGCTCGTCTCCCCGGTCTTCGCGGCGCGCGAGCAACCGATCGCAGGAGTGACGTCGCAGCTGATCGCCGACGCGGTCCCGTCGGTCGAGTATGTCGAAGGCTCGAACGTGGAGATCGCGAAGGCGCTGAGCAGCCGCCTGCAGGCGGGCGACCTCTTCATCGCGATGGGGGCGGGCGACGTCCACGAGATCGCGGAGTGGCTCGTCGAGGAGGACCAGCGATGACGGCGTTCGATACGACCGGCGCGCGTTTCCTCCGTCCGCCGGACCTCGCGAAACTCCGGAGGAACCAGCGGCGCATCCGGGCGGGAAGGCTGCTGGTCCTGCTGCGCAACGCGCTTCTCGTGACCGTCGTGGTCGGCGGATCGGTGTGGGCGTGGCGCCACACGCAGTCCGACCAGCGCTTCGGCGTCCGCTCGATCGAGTTCGCCGGGGCCGTCCACACGCCGGCCGCTGCGCTCGACGAGATCGGGAAGCGTTACGCCGGATCGAACCTCTTCCAGATCGACCTCGCGCGCCTCCAGCGCGACCTCGAAGCGCTCCCGTGGGTCGAGAGGATTGCGGTCGAAAAGAAGCTGCCAGACGCGCTCCGCATCAACATCGTCGAGCGGAGGCCCGTGGCGCTCGCGCGCACGGCGGGGCAGATCTTCTACGTCGACCGCAAGGGGCTCGCCTTCACCGAGCTGACGCCGGCGGCGGGCGACGACGACCTCCCGGTCATCGTCGGAGCCGAGGGGAGCGAGCTCGCGCGCACGGTCGTCATGCTCGAGTCGCTCAGACAGACGGACCCGTCGATCTACACCAGGATCTCGGAGGTGCGTCCCGTCGCTCCGCGCGGCTTCGCCTTCTACGACCGCGACCTCGACGCCTTCGTCTTTGCGAACGCGGAAGACCTCGCGGCGAAGTGGAGAAGCCTCTACGCCGTCGCGCGATCGGAAGGACTCGGCCGGGGAGGCATCGAGTACGCCGACCTCCGCTTCGCGAACCGCGTGGTCCTCAAGCCGGTCGAACAGCTCATCGCCAATGGGGGCGTCCAGCCACCACCCGCCCCGGAAGTCACGAACTAGCACCAGGAGAGAACATGTCCAGGACCGAAGACAAATACATCGTCGCGCTCGACATCGGAACGTCGAAGATCTGCGTGCTGGTCGGCGAGGTCAACGACCGCGGCCAGCTCGAGATCATCGGCAAGGGGACCGCGCCGATGAAGGGGACGCGCCGCGGCAACATCATCAACCTCGACCAGGCGATCGAGGCGGTGAAGAAGGCCGTGGACGAGGCCGAGGTGATGGCGGGCCTGCAGATCGAGTCCGCGTTCGTCGGCGTCGCCGGCGACCACATCCGGTCGGTCAACTCGCGCGGCGTCGTGTCGATCGTAGGCCGTCACAAGGAGATCGCACGCGAGGACATCGAGCGCGTCATCGAGGCCTCGAGAACGATCAACGTTCCCGGCGAGCTCGAGTTCCTCCACGTCATCCCGCGCGAGTTCGTCGTCGACGGGCAGGAGGGCATCCACGATCCGCTCGGCATGACCGGGACACGCCTCGAGGCGAACGTCCACATCGTCACGGGCGCCCGGACGCACAACCAGAACATCCAGGCCTGCGTGAACAAGGCCGGCATCGCCGTCCAGGAGATGGTCCTGGAACAGCTCGCCGCCGCCGAGGCGGTCCTCACCGAAGACGAGCGCGAGATGGGCGTCCTGCTGATGGACGTCGGCGGCGGGACGACCGACTACGCGGTCTTCCTCGAAGGGAACGTCGTCCACACCAACGTCCTGCCGGTCGGCGCCGGACACTTCACGTCCGACATCTCGGTCGTGCTCCGCACGCCGATGGAGGATGCCGAGAGGATCAAGAAGCGCTACGGCTGCGCGCTCGCGTCGCTCGTGACCCAGGACGACCCGATCGAGGTCCCGACGGTCGGCGGACGCGCGCCGAAGATCCTCTCGAGGCAGGAGCTCACCGGCATCCTCGAGCCGCGCGCAGCGGAGCTCGCGAAGCTCGTCTACCGCGACCTCGAGAAGGTCGGCCTCGAGAAGGAGATCCGCTCGGGAGTCGTCGTGGTCGGTGGCGGGGCCGAGATGGAAGGGCTCGTCGAGATGATCGAACAGGTCTTCGACCATCAGGCGCGGAAGGGCGTGCCGGTCGGGATCGGCGGCCTGTCCGACACCGTGGCCGGGCCGGAGTGGGCGGCCGCCGCTGGCCTGCTGCTGTGGGGATTCAGGAATCAGAAGACGACGCGGCGGCGGCCGCGGAAGGGCATCTCGAAGGTCGCCGAGACGGTCAAGGGATGGTTTGCGCGTGCGTGACGCCGGTGGGCCGTCAGGAAAAGTTGATTGAAATCGCTGTTACTATTGCGTAACATTTCTGGAGACACAAAATGATCACGTTTGACGAGAGACCTGCCGACGGAGCGCTTTCGGTCACACTCGAAGAAGAGCAGCTTCCGGCGAAGATCAAGGTCATTGGGGTTGGTGGGGGTGGTGGGAACGCCGTCAACCGGATGATCCAGGCCGGCATCAAGGGCGTCGAGTTCCTCGTCGCGAATACGGACCTTCAGGCGATGCGGCATTCGCTCGCGCCGGTGAAGCTCCAGATCGGTGGCAAGCTCACGAAGGGTCTCGGAGCGGGTGCGAATCCCGAGATCGGCAAGCAGGCCGCACTCGAGGACACCGACCGGATCCTCGAGGCGCTCAGCGGTGCCGACATGATCTTCATCACGACCGGCATGGGTGGCGGCACCGGCACCGGGGCGGCTCCGATCATCGCGTCGCTCGCCGCCGAGCTCGGAGCGCTGACGGTCGCGGTCGTGACCAAGCCGTTCGGTTTCGAAGGGAAGCGTCGCCGCGTGCAGGCCGAGCACGGCATCCGCGCGCTGCGCGACACCGTCGACACGCTCATCACGATTCCGAACGAGCGTCTCCTCAACTTCGTCGAGCGTGGAACCTCGCTCAACGAAGCGTTCAAGATCGCGGACGACATCCTGCGCCAGGCGGTGCAGGGCATCTCGGACCTCATCACGGTCCCGGGCGAGATCAACCTCGACTTCGCCGACGTGAAGACGATCATGCACGGCATGGGTATGGCGCTCATGGGCACCGGCGTGTCGACCGGCGAGCATCGGGCCGTCGAGGCCGCGCAGCGCGCGATCTCCTCGCCGCTGCTCGAGGAGGCGTCGATCGAAGGGGCGAAGGGCGTGCTGATCAACGTCACAGGCGGCCCGGACATGACGCTGTTCGAAGTCCACGAAGCGGCGTCGATCATCCAGGAGGCCGCGGACGAGGAGGCGAACATCATCTTCGGCACGGTCATCGACCCGAGGATGAAGGACGAGGTGAAGGTCACGGTCATTGCGACCGGATTCGACGCCGCGACCAAGGGGCTGCTCAACAACCGTGGGGAGTCGCTTTCGTCGCGCTCCCACTCGGCGGGAGCTGCACAGCCGTATCGCCCGTTCGCTCCGAAGCAGGCGGAAGTGGTCGCCCAGCAGCACGAAGAGGCAGCACCTGCGCCGCAGATCGGCGCCGAGGGGGAGATCTACGATCCGCCCTTTTTTCGCAGAGGATTCACGCGGCCGGACGGAACCGGAGGCTTCGGGCCGATGGCGTCGTCGGATTTTGGGAATGATCTCGACATTCCGACGGTGATCCGGAACCTGAGCGACTAAAAGTCCGCGGGGTGGGTCCCCGCAAACGGGCGCATCCCTGATGTGCGCCCACGCGGTCCGGGGGACAGGGCCCCTTGACCACCTGCTCCCGGGGCGCGGCTACTTCCGAGC